>DATCKI010000076.1:0-5904 GCA_036562365.1 Bacteroidia bacterium
TATACATACTAATAGTATTTATCCTAATTTTACTTCCTAAATATGCAATATTTTATTCATGTACACAAAATATTACATCTTTTTTCGAAACCGAAAATACGAACTAAACAATTTACAAAATTAGTTGAGATACACATTAACACCCTTTTATGATTTATATACTAATTTTCAGAAAATTAGTAAACACAAGGCTTTCAACCCCAATTGGTCGACTTTTTCTGAATGTATGACGTAAGAATTTTATATACCTCAAGCAATTCAGAATGATTATGTAAAGTAGAAATATGCTTTTCAATTGTTGTAAAGTCATCTCTGACTGCAGGACCTGTCTGATTTTCAAGCGCATTACCACCTGTATATCTGAAAACAGTATGATGAAGTAAAGGAAGTAACAATTCTATCTTAGATTTATCAGATTTCAATAATTCATCTACACCAACTAATAATGCATTAGTAAAATTAGAGATAATAACCGCCGCAAGGTGTAATTCTAGTCTTTTCTCATAAGGTAATTTGGTATCACTAGCAGGATTTAATGCTTCAACTAACTTTTTAGTATATTCATTAACATCATTTTCAGCTTCCCAAACTATAGGTACATTTTTCCAATCCCCACCACTGGCAGTAATACTTTGAACAGGCCAAATTACACCTTTAGCCACTGAATTTTGTAATTCAGATAAAGGTCTACTTCCTGCAAAATGTATATTTAATTTAGTTCCTGAAATATGTTGAGAAAGAATTGAAATAAAAGAATCGCTCACGCAGAAAAGCATAATATCTACTGCAGGAATCTTATCATTACCTATTATAATTTTAGGAATATCTAATTGAAAGTCGGCCCGATCTTTCCAAGAACGAGCCGCTATAAATTCTATTTTAAAATCAGAATGTTGGAGTTGCGAGGCAACTGCTTTAGCCATACGGCCATTTCCAATTATTCCGACACTTATCATTTGCTTATTTATTAGAATCTGAAAATCGTTTCCACATAGCCAAGAAACTACCTAAAGCCATTAAAATACAACCTATCCAAAGAATATTAATCCAAGGGAAAATGATGGCCTGCATAATAATGTAATCTTTAGAATCTTTCGCTTGTACTTCGAACAAATCAATCTCTACATTACGTTTATCTGGATTAATTTGTTTCAATTCAATTTTTAATCCAGTACCCTGATCCATAGCAGGATATGTTGTAATACCAGTTGTAGTAATAGAAAGCGCTGGATTAATGATACGTTGATCTCCTGATAAATCTGTAACTAAGAAAAGAGCTTCTAAATCAATTTTGGTACTATCATTAATACCACTTCCAGTATCTATTTCAGTCATTGGACGAAGTTTACCAAACACAAAATATGCGGTAGCCCAATAAATGGTATCACCTTCAGCCACTTCAAAAGTTCCCACTTTACGAACAGGGTCTGTTGCAAATGGATCTTCTGGTTTAGGATTGATTAAATTACTTACCTTTTCCATATCGGCATATGGAGTATAGGTATATATATCGTAATTCCAGTAATGTTTAGTTGAAGGTTCAGCCACATTACCAAAACGTGGATTCGTTTGAATCTTAGGAGAAAGTTCGAATTGATATTCTAATCTTCCATCTTTAGGTTTGAAGTAATCTACTACAAAGTACACATTATTATCAACCACACTATCGCGTTGATAAGCGACGATGTACTCACCCATTGGTATCGTATCACCTTTATGAAGTAGAATATTTTCGTTGTTTTGGAAATCTTCGTTTAAGCGATCTAGTTTGATTATTGACGCAGAGTTTTCACTAATTACACGTTTATGTCCGGCCGACAATAAAGCACCCACCAAAATAAAGGCAAAACCGATATGTGCTACAGAAGGACCATAGTTTTTCCATTTAGATTTTACAACCTGACGTAAGTAATCTGCATTTAAAATTACGGCTAAAATACCTGTAAAGAATAAGAAGCTATAATCGAATCTTTTCAAGAAATGTTCGCTGAAAATACCTATAAAACAGGTAATAGCAACGGCCAAAATTAAACCTGGAGCAATCTGTTTAAATACAACCGAAGCTGGTGTATTTTTATAACGCATGTATTGTCCTACTGCCGAAAGGAATAAAATTCCGTAAGCAAACCAAATAGATACAGAGTTATAGAATTCTATATCAGGAGTTGTCATATCTTTAAAGAAGTTTGATATGGCAGGAATTTTTTCGAAGAATTTAGAGAATGCAGGTAAGCTTGTACTGAAGATAATAAATACCCCAGCAATAAATAAAACGATAGCACCTACAAATAGAATAAACTCTCTCGATAGAATTTCTTCTTCATCCTTCGTAGAAGGGAAATAGATACGAGCATTGATTACTGATAAACCGAAACCGAATAAAAGTAAAACCAATACAGCTGAGAAAGTGTAACTATTTAATCCAAAAATTAAAATAGAAAGAGCTGTAATGGCAGAAATAATTAGGTAATAATTTCTAGTTTTTGGATTTACGCAGAATAAAAGTGGAGGTAACCAAGCAAAGGCAAAAACGAAGCTAAGTAATTGTCCGTTCATACCTAAATCGGTAAATGCATGTACAGAGGTTTCACCTAAAACTCCAGAGCGAGTAAGGTAAGTAGACCAAAGTACTAATTGGAAACTGATTATAATTAAGAAGAAAGCAAGGAAAAGAGAAGTTCCTTTATTCTTATAAATCAGCATTAAGTGCGTTCCAGCAACTAAGGTTAACCAAGGCACAAGAGATGCATTTTCTACAGGATCCCAGGCCCAGAAACCACCGAAACTTAACGATTCATAAGCCCAAGCGCCTCCCATTAAGATACCGGTACCGAATATACCAATCCCGAAAATAGCCCATGGAAGAGCTGGGGTTAACCATCCATTAAAATCCCTTTTCATTAATGCAGCAAGTGCATATGCAAAAGGAATTAAAGTAGAAGCAAAACCAAGGAATAAGGTAGGTGGATGTATGGTCATCCAGTAATTCATCAAAAGTGGATTTAAACCTCTACCGTCGATTTTACTTAAGTAATCTGGTGAGTTCAAGAATGGCATAAAGCGCATATCTTCTTGTTCACGTAGGAGAACGAATGGATTACTACCGATTTTAAGATCGAGTGGTTCAATGACAATACCAACAATCATCAAAACCAAGAACACTTGCACTAAACTTACGATGAAAAGCACAGGTGCTTCCCATTTTTTAGCCGTGAATTGAAGAATTAAACCTAAAACAGCATGCCAAAACGCCCAAAGCCAGAAGCTACCTTCTTGTCCTTCCCATAAACATGAAAGCACATATTTAGGCTGCATTGCCGAATTGCTATGGAACCAAACATAATAGAATTCGTAGTGGTGATTGAACAATAAATAAATTAAAAATGCTCCAATACCAATAACACTGAAGGCATGAATTCTAAAAGAAGCCCTAGCTAAAGTTTTATAGAGAGTTTCTTCTTCATTTTTAAAATATAAAAAATAGAAGATAGAAGATAATAATGAAAATGCCAGAGAGGAAGCAATTAAACCATTTCCTATGTATTGTCCCCAAAGGCTTTCACCTATATACGAAATTTGTTCCATGAAAGCTTAAGATTAAGATGCCGCTGTGATTTCAGTAATTTCAGATGCGTCGTTGTATTTAGAAGGGCATTTCATTAAAATTTTGGTTGCATAAAATGCATCACCTTTCATTTTACCAGTGATAACAACCTCTTCAGATCTTTCAAAATCTTGAGGTTTTGCACCATTAAAATAAACTTTACATTCTCTACCATCCTTTTTATCTTTCATATAGAAAGAAAATAGATTAGCATTTTCTTGAGGATTATATCGAATTTCTTTTTCTAAGTTTAAGTAACCAGAAACTCTATGTTCTCTTTCAGGTTTAGCAATAGCTTCGGCAAAAGAAGCATATGAACCTGCATTATTCAAGGTATAAACAATAATACCACCAACAGCAACAAGGGTTAAAACTAATATTACATAAAACTTTTTCATAATACGTTAAGCAGCTTTTTCTAGTTTAGACACTTTTCTATCTAAAATTACTAAATATGAAATTAAACCAGCGAAGACAACCAGAGATACAAGTACAACTACCCAAATCATTCCGTCTTTTCTTAGTCCAGTAGCCATGTCAATTTTATCAGCATTAACGATAATTTTAGTTGGATTCGAGAGCTTATCGTATTTAACATTTACGATAAAATGGCTTTCATCTGGAGTTAGAGCCATTAATTCGAAGAAATAAACTCCTTTTTCTATAGCAGTATCAACGGTAATAACACCAGTTTCAGACATTTCGAAACCTTCAGGAAAACCCATTTCGCTCTTTTTAACGCCTGTAACACCGCCTAAAAGACTGTTTAAATCGGCGATAGTATCTCTACCATTTGAAGCATGAAGAGATAAAGAAAAAAGGCTGATGAATAAGCAAGAAAATAATTTATTTACCATAATTCTTTTTGAGTTTCAATCAATTTATATCTAACACGTAAATTAGCAATCCAGATGCCTATGCAAGTCCAACCGATTACTGCTGGTCTAAATACAATAGCCATAGAACCTTTTAAATCGTCGTAATTTCCGAAACCCGGATTACCACCATTTCCTGGGTGTAAAGAAGGCATTACACGTGGCATAATTCCAATAAGAATCATGAGCATAGTGAAAGCGAAAATATTGTAAACAGCCGAAGTTTTAACCATTTTCTGTTGATCAGGTATAGAGCTTCTTAATATGAAATAAGCAATATAGATTAATAAACTTGCAGCACTTCCGTTCAATTTTGCGTCGTTTGTCCAAGGTGCGCCCCAAGTAAATTGGGCCCAAATCATACCAGTTATAATACCAATAAAGCCAAAAGCCATTCCTGCATGTGCAAATTCAACGGCATAAATATCTTTTTTCTGGCTTGGTGAAGATAAGTTTGAAGCAGAATAATAAACCGACACCCCAAATAAAATGATCATCACAAACCACATTACTACGTGCCAGTATAAATTACGGATGGTTTCGTGCAGAATAATTTGCACAGAAACTTCACCTGTCCAGGCATTTGGAATAACATAAAGAAGAATTAATACTCCCAGGATTTTGTACCAATGTTTGCGTAGGAAATTCATGATATTATAAAATGCCTTTTAATTGCGCCAAAGATAAGGAAATAAGAGGTAAGAAAGTAACCAACTTACCATATTAAAAAGGAATAAGACCATAAGGTTTGGTAATTGACTTAGGATAGTATCTCCAGATATTGCTGCAGTACTAGCATTTATGGCTGATAGAAATAATGGGATTAAAACAGGAAATGCCAAAATTGGCAACAATCCAGCAGCATTATTCGATTGTGCCGCAATAGCAGAAATCAATGTTAAAATACTACTTAATCCCCATATACTCAATAGAGAAGTTATGGTAAATAATCCAAAATTCTCTACTTTATTACCTAAAAATAGAGCAAATGCCCCAAAAGTAACAATCCACAAAAGCGAGTTAAACACTATACCGTACAATAATTTTGAGAAAATAATCTCGTGCGGATGTGCAATTTGGTAATAATAGAGACGCATCGATTGGGTTTCGTAATAGAAAACTCTCATCACCGAATTTACGCTACAATACACCAAAGTAATCCAAAACAACGCATTCCAAATCATATCGTTTTCAGGCTCACCCACGGCCATGTATATGATAAATACCGACGATATTGCATACATAAACAAAGATGCCAAAGCGGTTTTGCTTCTCAATTCGAGGCGAGCATCTTTTTTAAACAGTATGAGTATGCGAGAAATCAAAATCTTGTTATTTTTTTTGCAAAATTGCGCTATTCCTGAGAATATTCATAACTTCACTTCATAAAAAGTTACGTTAAAATAAGCCTAATTATATAAATTA
>DATCKI010000078.1:0-1524 GCA_036562365.1 Bacteroidia bacterium
ACCTTCAAAAATTCGATAGTATAGAACATTTAAAAAGAGAAATTAAAGCATATATCAACTACTATAACAACGAGAGAATAAAATCAAATTTAAACAAAATGAGTCCGGTAGAATACCGAACTCATTATTATAAATCTTTAATCTAATTTTGTCCAACTTTTGGGGTGCAGTCTATTAGTTTAAGGCCTTTTTTGTTTATCATAAAGCATGTTTTTTTACATATAAAACTATTTAAATTGCCTATTAGTCTAACTATAGTTTTAATTTCTCCTAATTCTTGTATATTCGCTAAAATCAAAAATATAAATTCATGAAAAAGCAGCTTTTATTGGTATTCTGTTCTAGTTTACTCTTCATGAGCATGAGTTTTGCTCAAAGAGGATACTGGCAACAAAAGGCAGATTATGTAATGGAAATTGATTTTGATCACACCAAACATCAATTTAAAGGAATTCAGAAAATTACCTATACAAATAATAGTCCAGATACCTTAAAAAATGTGTATTACCACCTTTATTTCAATGCCTTTAAACCTGGCAGCGAAATGGATATACGCAATAAATATCTTCGCGATTCTGATAAACGTGTAGGTTCTAGAATAAAAGATTTAGCTTCTGATGAAATCGGTTATCAAAATGTGAAATCTCTTAAACAAGATGGTAAAGATCTTAGCTATTTTGTAACTGGTACCATTTTAGAAGTTACTCTGGCTAATCCTATTTTACCAGGTCAAACTACTGTTTTTGATATGGAATTTGAAGCTCAAGTTCCTGTTCAAATTCGTCGTAGCGGCCGTAATAACATTGAAGGTATAGACTATTCTATGAGTCAATGGTACCCTAAAATAGCTGAGTACGATTATATGGGTTGGCATGCAGACCCTTATATAGGTCGTGAGTTTTATGGAGTGTTTGGCGATTTCGATGTGAAAATTAAAATCGACAAAAAATATACTATTGGTGCTACTGGATATCTTCAAAACCCTGAAGAAATTGGTAAAGGTTATATAGATGCTCCAGTAAATTATACCACAGATAAATTGACTTGGCATTTTATTGCTCCAAATGTGCACGACTTTGCATGGGGTGCTGATCCTGACTATGTGCATAAGAAAATTAGAACGGAAGATGGTATAGATTTACATTTCTTCTACCAAACTACAGGAAAATATGCCGCTAGCTGGGAAACTTTACCTGAGAAAATGCTGCATTTCTTTAAAAGTATGCAAGCTAAATTTGGTAAATATCCATATAAACAATACAGCTTTGTTCAAGGTGGCGATGGAGGTATGGAATATCCAATGATGACTTTAATCACTGGTGAAAGAAGTGAGTCAAGCCTTGTGGGTGTATCTGTACACGAAGCTGCACACTGTTGGTTTTATGGAGTTCTAGCTACAAATGAGTCGCTTTATCCTTGGATGGATGAAGGTTTTACTTCTTATGCTACGAATGTAATTATGAGTGAATTATACCCAAATAATAACTCCGATTCATTTGAAAATGATGTAATGAATGTGAAAGC
>DATCKI010000088.1:0-4846 GCA_036562365.1 Bacteroidia bacterium
TCGCGCACTGCGAGCTATGCACTGAGCAACATCTTTGCGCCTGTGCTGCTTGCCCTTGGCGATGAAGGCGGCATTGCCAACCAAGTAAAGAACAGCGAGGGCTTCCGCCATGGTGTGTACATGTACAACGGTACTCTCACCAACCAAGACGTAGCCGAAATGTTCGACCTGCCCTGGAAGGACCTCAATCTGCTGATTGCTGCTTTTTAAGTACAAGCTGATCTTACCTAACAGGATGTATTTTGGACTGGGTGTATGCTATACGACTTAGCATTACTCTATACTCTGAACCTTTTTAAATCCAACTTCTCTCCACCAATTAAATAGATTGCGTGGAGAGAAGACAATGGGAACAAGTGTCTGCACATAGGCTAAAGGCTAAAAGCTTATGCCAACAGCTCCCTCCCCATTCATAATTTATAATTAATAATTAATTATGTTTGCGCTCTAACTGAACAACACCCCTTGACATCATAACCCAAACCAAGCATGATTCCTTAACCGAGTCTTTCTTTTGGTGTGTAGTGGTGTTTGGTTCTGTCAACATTTATAGTAGTACAATAGTCGCAAATAAACTTATTAACCTTACTCATGGATAAACAAGTAATAAAAGAATTTCAAACAATTTTTAATAACAAAAGCATTATTGGTCCTATTGCAGAAAGGGCTAAAAAAAACTTTGATACTTTAAAACACCACCCTATTAGAAGCCAAGAAAGAATATACCACTTTGCGGTAGGGCATGCATTAAGGAATATTGATAAGACCATTTTTGAATATGTATTGGACGATACAGAAGAAAAGCTAATTAGAACAAAGTTTACAACACTTCAATTGAAGTGTTTCACTTTTGGAAATGAGCTTAATAAATTAATAAGCAATATACGCGATTGCAACAGTCATTATGTACATAACTTCAATGAGTTGTCGGTAGAATCTATTACTTCAGGTAATGAAGGAAGTAAGATAATTGCCTTTCTAAAAGAAGCATTTGAATTCTCGGTACTAATCCATTACCTGAAAGAAAACGATCTACATTATAACCAAATTAAAAGTAGCCACCTAACTGATCATAATCTGGTTAAATATTTATGCGATAAATTTTATCCGAACGAAGAATATCAAAGATTAGAACGAGAAGAATTTCTATCTCTTAGTAATAAAGAAGCAATAGAGAAATTGCTGTTCATCAAGGTAGATATTGACTTTGAATGGCAACTTGATAATGTCCATCCAGTATTTATTATAAAGGAGGGACGATACTTATCTTCCCTAGCCCAACTTTTTCTGTTAGCTATGTTTTTATATAAACACGAAGCTAATCAACTTATTTCTAAAATCAAGGGATTTAAACGGACAGAAGATAGATTACATTATAAGCGTGATCTATTCACGTTCTTTTCCAAAAAGGTCTCATCACAAGATATCCATAGCGAAGAAAAACATCTCATATACTTCAGAGATATCACACAGTATTTGAACCATTACCCAACCGCTTGGAATGATTATCTATCACCTGAAAGGAAAAACCAATCTATGACTTCCAGATTGGAGAAATATATAATAGAGAAAGAAATCACACGGGCTTTCATTAATGATGAAGAACGAAAGAAAGAATATTCAGGAGACAAACTAAAACTATTTTTAGAGTATACTGGAAGAAAACTATTTCCCGATAAATCGAATCTTTTTAATTGCGAATTACTCAATATTGACGAAGCCAATAGAAGAACTTTTGATTATAAAATAGAAACATCTCCAGAATTACAAAATATTCATTTAAAATTAAAAAGTCACCTCAACAATCATGAGTACAAAAATACATTGCGGAGAAAGAAACAACTTGAAGGTGAAGGAAATCCATTAAAAAAGAAACTACTAAAAAAAATGCAGGAGGACAAGATCCTCACTACAAATGGGAGAAATCAGGACCGATTCATGGAGTTTTCTGTTCGTTTTCTGGCCGAAGAAAATTATTTTGGTAAAGACGCTGAGTTTAAAATGTACTTGTTTTATTCTACGCACGAACAAGAAGAATTTTTAAAAGAACAAAGAATAAAAGATTATCCAAAGGAAATTGACAAAAACAAGTACCATCAAGGACGACTCACACATTTTTCCAACTATTCCAAACATTTGGAAACATATTCCGATTGGGACTCTCCCATCGTATTTCAGAATAATGCTTTCCAAATAATATTGACTCTGAGCAATGGCGAAAGACGGAAATTCAGTATACAAAGAGGACTACTAATTTACCTCATGGAGGATGCATTATTTTGCGAAGATGGCAGTATTGAGAATAGAGGAAAACATTTGCTGGAGGATTACTTCAATAATTTCTTAATGCCTGATTTTAATGAGGTCAAGAAAGTTTATAATGGTGATGATACAATTATAACTGCTAATCACAGAAAACTTCTTCCAAAAAGGTTGCTGTATATGGTTCATCCTCCTTTAAAAGATGTAAACTCAATAAATAATCCCCCATATGAAAAAATATTAATCGAGGCGCAGCAGCAAGAGAAACGATACCGTCTTTTACATGATAGAGCTAAAAAGCTTGGTTTGGAAGAAGATTTTCTAAAACGCAACAAAGGCAAACAATTCAAATTGCGTTTTATTAGAAAAGCTTGGCACATCATGTACTTTAGAGATAGCTATAATAGCCAAGCTGAATTGTCTGGTCATCACAAAAGCTTCCATATAACTAGAGATGAGTTTAATGATTTTTCGAAATGGATGTATGCGTTAGATGAGGTACCACAATATAAAAATTATCTCAAAAGGTTGTTTGATAAAAAGAATTTTCTTTCCAATGAAGAATTTTCAGGACTATTTAACCAAGGCAATTCATTAGATTATTTTTATGTTAAAACGAAAGACTTATTTAAGAAGAAAATTGAAGAAAATAGCTTGGTATACGATGTAGAATCCAAAAACAAACAATATGAAGAGATTCTTTCAAAGAAGATAGTGTACATTAATCTTTCCCACTATATTCAATACCTGAAGTCCAAAGGCAAGCTGAGTTATGAAAATGATTTAATTCAGTACAAGTCATTAGTCAATAGAAATTATTTAATAGATGAATATTACTATACTGATGTACTTGACCCTGATGAGTATAAATCCAATGGCAAGCTTTTTAATAAGTTAAGAAAAACTAAACTGGAAGATTGTATACTTTACGAGCTGGCATTAAAGTATTTAAAAACCGACCCCGAAATTCTACAAAAAGTAAAAACAAATGTTAGTGAAATTCTTACCAGTGACATTACGTTCGATATAAGGGATGCAGATGGAAAGGATTTATATCAATTGGTGGTACCATTCAATAAATTGGAGACCTTAGCGGTTTTGATCAGATATAAAACGCATCAAGAAAATATAGCGAGAAACAATAGGACCAGCTACTTAGGGAATATCTACAATCTACTTAAATATTTGAATGAAATACTGGAAAAACAAAAAAAGACTGAAGATCAAAAAAAGATTGAAAATAAGATAAATCATCAAGATATAGTTCCAGATGATTTGAAGAAAATTGTAAAAAGACTAAACAGCAGCGAACCGAAATTTAAATTGCAATTTGAAGAGTTGAATACCATTAACAATTATATCATCTCCGGTGCAGTGAAGTTTAGTAAAGTGCATATGGAGTTAGAAAGATACTTTATACATAAGTATAAAATAGTATCTCCTAAATTTATAGACATCAAAAATATAAAGGACAATAATGGCAATGAAATATTTAATAATTACTATGATAAAGATTTAAGAATTAGGCAGAAAGCTTTTCATTTCGGTGTGCCGGATAAATTTATGTTCGAAATTGAACTTGAAAAAATCGAAAAAAAATTCATCCAGGATGAAATAACACCTCTAAACGTTAATTGTTTTGCTGATCTAAATAAAAATGCAAAATCTATATGTGATAAATTCATAAGGATACTTCATTCTGATCTATATAGAAGAGATAATAGAAAGACTGATAATGAAAAAAATATCGAGTTCTGCAACAATTATTTCCTGAAAGTTATTAAACGTGTATGACATCTATCCCTACTCAATTTCAAGAGCTTACAACTAATAAGTTGTAACTGCTCTTAGTTTGAAGGGTAAACACAACGAGCAGGTGGAGGGCCACTTGGTAAGACTGGTTGTAACTGCTCTTAGTTTGAAGGGTAAACACAACGTATTGAGTGCCTTCTTTGGCTATTTTGTTGTTGTAACTGCTCTTAGTTTGAAGGGTAAACACAACTAACGTATGTTGAATGCGATTCGATTCGAAGTTGTAACTGCTCTTAGTTTGAAGGGTAAACACAACTAGGTAATTGTTGAGTGGATAGTGATTGAAGTTGTAACTGCTCTTAGTTTGAAGGGTAAACACAACTTGAGCTTCATACATACAGCCTGAATAAAAGTTGTAACTGCTCTTAGTTTGAAGGGTAAACACAACACTGGCATTTACTTTATTCGTCTAGGTATAGTTGTAACTGCTCTTAGTTTGAAGGGTAAACACAACGGTGAGCTGAATATACTTCTATCATTGATGGTTGTAACTGCTCTTAGTTTGAAGGGTAAACACAACGAAACCCGGTTGATTTTTTCGAACAAATCTGTTGTAACTGCTCTTAGTTTGAAGGGTAAACACAACAACCTTGTAGCAATTGTAAACCACATGGCAGTTGTAACTGCTCTTAGTTTGAAGGGTAAACACAACTTGTTTTGGTACGGTAGCGAATTAAACGTGTTGTAACTGCTCTTAGTTTGAAGGGTAAACACAACTTGTTTTGGTACGGTAGCGAATTAAACGTGTTGTAACTGCTCTTAGTTTGAAGGG
>DATCKI010000079.1:0-1740 GCA_036562365.1 Bacteroidia bacterium
GATATAAATTTGAAGATAGTATTCTAGCAACTCAAAATATTAGAATTCCGTGGGTCGATGTTTGGAGAGATTTATTGCACAAGCAAATTCAACAAACCCACCCTCAGATTCAATTTAGCAATAAGAATTACAAGAATTTAGTTACTCTAGATATAGACCACGCCTATCTTTTTAAAGGCAAAGGAACTGTTCGAAATTCAGGAAGTTTCTTGAAAAATTTAGCTAAAGTAAATACAGAGTATTTAAAAGCTTGGAAGGAATTCAAATCTACAGGGAAAGATCCTTTCGATTCTTATTCTTATTTGCGTAAAAAACTAAGAGAATTTCAAACTCCTGTTTTATTCTTTATCCTTTGCTCCGACTATACAAAACCTTATGATACCCCGATAAATTTCGACAGTTCTGAAATGCAAAATTTACTGGTTGACCTCAGAAGTTTAGGCAAAGTTGGACTGCATCCAGGCTATGAAAGTCATGCCAATATTTCTATACTTAAAAAAGAGAAAGAAAGGCTTCAAAAAGCTTTACCAACGGCACTTAATCAAACTCGTCAGCATTTTTTGAAATTTAAATTACCCAATAGCTATAGAAACTTGATTGAGGTAGGATTTAAAGAGGACTATAGCATGGGATATGCAACTACAGTTGGGTACAGAGCTGGTACTTGTCGCAGTTTTTATTGGTTCGATGTAGAGAAAGAAGAGAAAACAGAACTGAAAATTTATCCAATAAGCTGCATGGACGGCACACTTAATGAATATACTAAATTATCGCCACAAGAAGCAATAGAAATTATTAAAGAGTTAAAAGGTTATTGTAAAGATTATCAAGGAATTTTTATTAGTTTATGGCATAACCATAGTATCTCAAACCGTTTTAATTGGCGGGGTTGGCAAGAAGTTTTCGAAGAATCTTTACGCTAAAGCAATTAGGCCCGAGCCTTTTATTACCTTTGCACAAAATATTGGTCATGGAAATCATCACTATAAACGAATTTATTCATCAGCAAGAAAAGAGTTTTCCTTATTCAAAAGGCGATTTATCAAGTCTTTTGTATGATATTGTCATTGCTGCAAAAATTGTACACCGCGAAGTTAATAGAGCTGGATTAGCTGATATTTTAGGCGAGATGGGTAAAACCAATGTACAAGGTGAAGACCAAAAGAAATTAGATGTAATTGCAAACGATTTATTTATTCGTGCACTTAGAGCGGGAGAAAAATGTACTGGAGTAGCGAGTGAAGAATTAGATGATTTCGTTTCATTCGGGAAAAAAGGCAAAGCTAATGCACATTATGTGGTATGTATGGACCCACTTGATGGTTCAAGTAATATCGATGTAAACGTAAGTATTGGTACCATTT
Organism: Bacteroidia bacterium; assembly: GCA_036562365.1. Lineage (GTDB taxonomy): Bacteria > Bacteroidota > Bacteroidia > CAIKAF01 > CAIKAF01 > JACVCJ01. The sequence goes on from DATCKI010000079.1 coordinate 1,365, forward strand.
TCTCAATATTCCGTACTAAAAGTGAAAATCAACCTGCCGAATTGGAGGATTTTCTACAACCAGGTAAAGATTTAGTTGCTGCTGGATATATACTTTACGGTTCATCAACCATGTTGGTATATACCACTGGGAATGGGGTGAATGGATTTACTTTAGATCCATCTATAGGAGAATTTTTATTATCGCACCCGAATTTAAAAGTTCCAGAAAAGGGAACCATTTACTCTGTAAATGAAGGGAACTATGCAAGTATGTCGGCAGGAGTTAGAGCATATATCGATTACTGCAAAAGTAAAGACAACGACTTAGGCAAGCCTTACGGTGCAAGATATATAGGTTCATTAGTGGCTGATTTTCATAGAAATTTATTGAAAGG
>DATCKI010000087.1:0-8593 GCA_036562365.1 Bacteroidia bacterium
GGGAATTTTTCTAAAACGGGTTTATAATAGGCTAAGGCATTATCGTATTGGTCTAAATTATAATAATGTAACCCCATTTTTAAATACGCTAATTTGGCAAAAGGACCATTTCCATATTTAGATATTACTTCTTTAAAGTAAGTTAATGCCTCTTCTTTTTTCCCTAATCCTTGTTGTGCAATACCTAGCTCATAAGTAGCCTCTGATAAATAAACCGATTTAGGATATTCTTCTCTTAATTTGTTTAAAGTTTTGAACTTATCGCCATGTTTATTTTGAATACCCATAATGGTTGCTTGTTGTAATAAGGCATAATCAGGGTCTGCTTTTTTCATCTCGTAAGCCTTGCTGTAATAAGTCATGGCCTTTGAAAAATCAGAAGAAGCGTAATAACAATCACCAGCTCTATTATAGGCATCTGCCACTAATACTGGATCTTTATCTCCTTTATTATCGATAAATTTTCTAAACTCTACTCCCGCATCATTGTACTTCTTATTCTTGAATTTGATATAACCCAAGTTATAATAAGCATCGTGTAATAAGCCACTAGTAGCTGCCCCATTGGTTTGTAAGAATTCGTTAAATCCTTCTTCGGCATCAGCAATTCTATTCATACGGTAGTACGACTCGGCGGTCCAATATACCGCCTGAGCTTTAATTACTGGATTACCGTCGTTAATCGTAGCTTGATTAAAATACTTAATTGCTTCTCCATAATTTGCTTCTTCAAAGAATTGCACTCCATATAAGAATGTAACTCGTTGACGAGCTTGCACTAATTTTTTATCCTTCTTCTTAATCTTGTCAATAGACTCAATTGCCAACTTATAGTTTTTATTGGTCATATAAACATCAACTAAGAACGTATAGGCTTCATCGGCCTTTTTAGAATTAGGATACGCATCTAGATATTCATGCAGGGCTTTTATTGCTTCATTATATGGATCATAATCGGTCTCATAGCTCAATTTAGCAAAGTTGAACAAGCCCTCTTCTGCCAATTCTTTATTAAAATTAAGCTTATAAACCATCTTAAATGCATCTGCAGCTTTATGTTTATCGCCTAATTTATAAGCTGAATTAGCAATTAAATTATAAGCATTTTGAGAAATTGAATCATCTTCGGTTACCGTTCTTTTTAAACGATCAGCCGCCTCAGCGTATCGATCTGATTTATATAAGGCCGTACCGTAACGGTAATTACCCATTCTATCTAAATCAGAACTAGTTACTACTTTATCGTAATAATTTAGACTTTGATTAAACTGATTGGTATTGTAATAACTCTCTGCTAAAATGCGATAAACATTCACACTATTTTTACCTTGAACCGTATCAGCTATTGGTTTAGCATAACTAATTACATCTTCGTATTTACCCTGTAAATAGTAAATTTGAGCTATATAATATGGAATAACACCTTTAAAAGCCTTTTCATTTTCAATTGATTTGAATGCCTTTATTGCTTCATTCCAGTTCTTTTTGGTGTATTGAATATGCCCGTAATAATAAGTTGCAGGAACTCTATAGATATTATTGGCATCTTTAATCTTAGAGAAATACGTTAAAGCTTTATCCAGTTTTCTGGTCTCGAAATACACGTAACCCATTTTATAATGGTATTCGTACCATTCATTTCTACTTAAAGAATTAGGGGCAACTTGCTCTAGACTTTTTTCGGCCTCTTTCCATTTTTTCGTTCTAAAATAAACTCTACCTAATTGGAAATGAGCGTTTGTAACGAGTGGACTTTCAGGGAAAGTACGCACAAAATCTTTCAACAAACCCTCTGCATTGTCGTATTGTAGTTCAGTTGCCGAAGCTGCCCTAAAATAATAAGCATCAGCTTTAACACTAGGCATTCCGAATGAATTTCTCTCCAAAATTTCATCGAAAATTTTATAAGCAGCACCGTATTTTTCTTTTTGATATAACTCTACGGCTTCCTTATATTTTCTATCCGGCTCCCTTAACGAATAACTTTCTTGTGCATCTGCACTGAGATTACACAAACACACCGCAGAGACAAGAAAGAAATGTCTAAACAACTTAATACTATCGACTATCATGAATAGTTATGGTTTAACTGAATAAATGAATTCAACGTAAAGGTAACTTCAATGTTCTTGTGCTATTTAACAGTACTGAGCATTTTTTCAACGTATCACCTTTAATAATTATTTAGGGAGATAGGATGTATGTTCTAAATTAAAACACAACTTTGTAACGTAGATAATAGTAGTCTACCATATAATAGCCCCGTTAAAATTTATTAAGATGGAAGATAATATTCGTATTGAGTTAAATGACGCACAAATTTATCAAGATAACAACTTGGTTTTAAAGGACGTAAACTTTAAAATTAAAGCTGGTGAATTTGTTTATATGGTCGGAAAAACAGGGAGTGGAAAAAGCTCTTTGCTTAAAACTCTTTATGGAGAAATTCCGCTTACCCAAGGAACGGGACGTGTTGAAGGCTTTGCTTTAGAAAAACTAAAAGATAAAGAAATTCCTCTTTTACGTCGTAAACTTGGTATCGTATTCCAAGACTTTAAACTTTTAAGAGATAGAACCGTAGGCGAAAATCTTGAATTTGTTCTAAAAGCTATTGGAATAAAAGAAAAAAACGAAATAAAAGAGAAGATCCAAAAAGCTCTTGAAAGCGTTAACCTTACCACAAAATATCACAAGTACCCACACGAACTTTCAGGTGGAGAACAACAACGTGTAGTTATTGCTCGGGCTTTACTAAATGAACCAGGATTAATACTTGCCGATGAACCTACAGGTAATCTAGACCCTGAAACTTCAAACGAAATCTTACGCCTATTAGTTCAAATTGCTCAAAAAGGTACTAGTGTTTTACTTGCTACACACGATTATGACCTTATTCGTGCATACCCATCAAGAACTATTATTTGTAATGGAGGAGTTATTAACGAAGCTGTAGCACAGAGATAAGCTTCTCTACATTTACTTCATTCGAATATATACTAGTCTCTAATTGCTTGCGTAATTCTAAATCGGAATTACTAAACTCTTCTTGCAAACATACTTTTACTAGCTCTACAAATTCTTTAGCTGTAGATGCAACTTTGCAAAATTTTTCTAAGCCACTACCTTCAACCATTTCTTTGTTTACCACAGAAAAACGACCATTGAATAAAGCATGAAGCAGCTTTAATTTTATTCCCGTATTCTGGAATGTTGGAAGAACATGCACTTGTGCATTCCTTATCAACTCTTCCATCTCAATTGTATTTATGGGAGATACTAATTCTATTGAAGGATACTTTCTACAAACTCCTTTTAAAACAGAAGAAGCATTATTTCCAGCAATTTTAAGCGGAATATTTTGAGGTCCCAGTTTATCTATTAACCAAAAGGCCGCATTTTCGTTCTCAGCTACATCTAAACTACCATGGTATAAGGCATATGTACCTAAACCTGGTAATGTACTTACTTTATCTTTTAAATGAAATGCAGAAAGTAACTCCACATTTTTATTGTACTTTTTATAATGCTCAATCTCCGACTTGGCTATGCAAAAAATTCCAGTTGCTTTACTCAATACCTTTTCGTATCTTTTAAGTTTGAATGATTCCAAAGCAAAAAACAACTTTTTAGCAATGGACCTCTCTACTTTAGCAAGACCCGCATAATAATCGTGTTCTATATTATGTGCTCGTACCCAAACTTTTTTATTCCCAAAACCTTTTTCGCCTAACCAAAAGCACGAGTGAAGCCCTTCTAATAAAATTGGATAATCATCAGCCATTAATCGGTCATAAAGATTCTCATCGCGTCGTGAAAAAACGATAAAAGGCAAAAAAGAAAACAAATCACTAATACTCTTATTTCTAGGATAGTAATAAACTTTAAAGCAAAGCTCTTCAAGTATTTTTGCTTCTGGTCTATCGTACAAATAAGCGTGTAGAATAATGTCAACACCCTTAGCTTTCAATGCTTTAATTTTTGCATATACATCAATAACTCCACCTTGGTTTGGTGGGAATGGAACATTAAAAGCCACGAGATGCATTGTAGACATGGGACGAAGATAATCAATAAAACAAATTTTTAAGAAATTAGGACTAGTTTATATCTTGTTTAAATTGAAAATATAATTCGTATTAAAAACGAGCTAAATTTTATACATTTGTTCAAATAAAGGCCTCTCTTGAACCGTTTATTTTTAATCATTTTGAGTGGGATCATCCCTGTTTCGTTGAATGCCCAGTTCAACACCTACACCAATGCCTACTTAGATATTGGTGTAAGTGCTCGTGCTATGGGAATGAGTAGCGCTTATACCTCGGTAACAGAAGATGCATCGGCTATTTATTGGAATCCATCACGACTTACAAATATTGATACTAAGCTCGACCTTGCCTTAATGCATAATGAACATTTTGGGGGTATTGTAAAGTACGATTTTGGTGCATTGGCAATTAAAGCTGGCGATAAAAACGTTATTTCGTTTGGTTTAATTAGAAGCGGTGTAGATAATATACCTAATACCCTTGAATTAATTGACAACGATGGACGTATTCGGTACGACCGCATTACTGCCTTTTCTGTTGCCGACTACGCTTTTATGGGCTCTTTTGCTCGTAAATTACCCGTTGAAGGACTTAGTATTGGAGGAACTTTAAAAGTCTTACACCGAAATATTGGAATGTTTGGTAAAGGTTGGGGCTTCGGGGTTGACCTTGGCGCTTCGTATACCTGGAAAAACCTCAATAGCTCTATTATGCTAAGAGATATTACAACCAGCGTTACTAACTTCTCTTACAATACCGAAACTTTCGAAGATGTTTTCGCCATAACTGGTAACGAAATCCTTCGCAAATCTTCTGAAGTTGCCCTTCCCTCAATAGTTTTAGGCCTTTCTTACAAACAATGGTTTGATAAAAAAGAAAGATTTTTTATGCGTCCTGCTGTCGATTTTGCTCTAACCACCGACGGAAAACGAAACGTATTAGTGGCTGGTAAACCCATAAGTATGGATTTACGTATAGGCATGGAGTTAGGTTATAAAAACATAGTCTTTTTACGTGGAGGTGTTGGACAATTCCAACGTAGTAATGGCGATGGAACTAAAACTATATGGTTGGTAAAACCAAATATTGGGGCTGGTTTTAGAGTTAAAACAGTTTATGTAGATTACGCATTAGCGTCATTAGGGAATCAAAGTACTTTCTTATTTAGCCATGTTTTTTCTCTGCGCATAGGCTTGAATGTTAAATCTGGTAAAAAGAAAACTGAAGAATGAAACGTCTTATTTTCATAGTATTGCTACAGAGCTTAACGTCCTTCCTATTCGCTCAAATCTATGGGAATGAATGGATTCAGTACGACCAAACCTATTTCAAAATCCCTGTTTATAAAAACGGAATACACCGCATTTCGTACAATACCCTCATGGGAGCTCAATTCCCACAAGGTATTAATCCTAAAAATATTCAAGTTTATTTCCGCGGAAATGAAATTCCAATCTATATTTTCGGAGAAAGTGATAACCAACTAAATCCTGGAGATTATATTGAATTCTACGGACAAAAAAATGATGGGCGTATCGATTCTATTTTATTTTTCAGCTCTGGAATTGCAAATCCAGCCGTTAATTTATACAACGATACTGCCTATTATTTCTTAACCATTGGAACTAATTTTGGGTTACGTTATAACACGCAAATCGACAATAACTTCTCCGCATATAGCACATCTCCTTACTATATGGCTAAAGCGGTACAAGAGTTTAAAAATACTTACGTTGAAGGTGCTTTTTATGCCAATTACCAAAAGCAAGGTCTTTATCAAGAAGGAGAAGGTTTAGGTACTATTTATTCTGGTAGTACAAATTTAACTCCTGCTTGGTCGGGAGAATTTGCCAATTTGAAAAATACTACTTATACCGCTGGCCCACCGGCTACCCTGCAAGTTTGGGCCGCTGGTGCTTCTAATCCAGTAGCTAATTCTTTGTATTTAGACCACAATCATACAGTCCGATTCGGAAGTGTAATGAAAGATACTTCTTTGTATGATTTTAGCTTTATTAAATACGCTCTCCAAACAAGTGCATCTGATATTAGTTCTGCAAATTTCCCTTATCAAGTTACTTTCGCTCCTGGTATTAATAGTCCTTCTACTCGTAATTCTCTTTTCTATGTCGAAATGCGTATCCCTCAATTATACCAACTTTCGAATAGAAATTACCACGAATTATATATTCCTAATAACCCAACTCAAACTAAATATACTGTTCAAATTTCAGGATTCAACGGTTACGGAACTCAAGTTTATATCTACGATATAAGTAATAGAAATAGATTATTAGCTCAAAACTCTGGGGCAAATTCATATCAAGTAGTAGTACCTAATGGAGCTATTATCAATAAACATTGTGTTATTACCTCTGATAGTTCTATCATTAAAATTTCATCTATATACAAAGTTAAATCGAGCGCTGCTATTGATGGAAAATTCAGAGATTTCTCATCTGTTTACGCTAATAAAGATTACTTAGTAATTACCCATAAAAAACTATGGGACGCAGCCGATGAATATACGCAGTACAGAAATTTAACTGGCTTTACTGCTCTAACTGTTGACGTTCAAGAATTATACGATCAGTTTGGATTTGGAATTAACGGTCACCCTCTAGGAATTTACAATTTCTTAAAGTTTGCCAAAAATACTTGGCAAGTTAAACCAACTCATATTTTCTTAATTGGTAAAGGTTATTCCCCAGATGTGGTGCGCTTTAATAATACTATTGCAGCCGAGAATTTAATTCCGGCAATGGGTTATCCACCAACCGATAATAATTATGTTTACGAAAGTACTGGAACCATAGCTAAACATCATACTCCAATTGGACGTTTAACCGCTAAAACCCCTCAAGACGTCAGAGAATATCTCTTAAAAGTTCAACAACATGAACAAAATCCACCCGCCGAATGGAACAAATATGCTATGCATTTTGCAGGTGGTAATAGTCAAACCGAACAAAACCAATTTAAAGCTTACCTCGATGCTTATCAAAGCTATTGGCAAGATTCTAGCATGGCTGGATTTACCTACTTCTTCGGAAAATCTTCGAATGCTCCCTACCCTCTTTCTATTGCTGATAGTATCCGAAATATCATTAATAACGGTGTTTCACTCATGACTTTCTTCGGCCACGCTTCTGGAAGTGGTTTCGATAATAATATTGAAGATCCATCCGACTACGACAATAAAGGCCGATACCCTGTAATTGTAGCAAATAGCTGTTTGTCGGGCGACTTATTCCAAAGTGTTCCTACTATTTCTGAAAAATTCGTTCTGGAACCTCAAAAAGGTTCTATTGCTTTCTTAAGTGCCGTAGGATATAGTCTAACAGTACCCGGATTCAATATCACTAGAAACTTCTATAAAAACCTTTCTCGCGATATGTATGGTAAATCTATTGGTACTTGTTTGTACAGTGGAATGAACGAAATCTATGCCAATAATCCTACTTTCTTCGAGAGATTAAATGTATTAGACTTTAATATTCATGGAGACCCAGCCATCAAAATTTTAAATTGGCCTAAACCCGATTTAGTTATTAATAATGCCGATGTAGTTAATAAACCTAATATCATTAGCACCGATGTAGATAGTTTTACGCTTTCAATTACGGTAAAAAATATTGGTAGAGCCTGCACTGATTCTGTTCGAATAGAAATTGTTCGCGATTTCCCTAAACCAGGAAAACCAGATGGTATCTATAATTTCACCCTAGCTCCTATCTTTTTTAAAGATTCTATCAGCTTTAAATTACCTGTAGATGCTATCAATGGACAAGGAAATAATATTTTCACCATCACGGTCGATCCCAATCACCAAATTGACGAATTAAACGAATTCAATAACCAAGTAGTTAAAGTTATTTCTATAAATTCGGCAGAGGTTGTCCCTATTTATCCATACGAATTTGCAGTAGTTCCTCTACCTAAAACCAAATTAAAGGCCGTTACCGGAAATTTATTCGCTCCATTAAAAACTTATAAAATGGAGATTGATACCTCAGCACTATTTACGAGTCCTTGGAAAAAAGATACTACCATAACTCAAATTGGAGGTATTTTAGAATGGTATCCTAACTTAAATATGCCAGATTCTACTGTATTCTATTGGAGAGTTGGTATAGATACTACGGGAAATGCACAGTTCGGGAAATGGAAAAATTCTTCTTTCCAATATATCGTTAATAAAAGAGGTTGGGGACAGGCTGATTTCCCTCAATTTGAATTCAATACATACAACTATTTAGAGTATAATAAACCGAATAGAGAATTTGAATTTATTACGAATAGAAAACAATTAAAAGTAACTACCATTGGCACACCAAATGCATCTCAAACGGCTTTATGTAGAATAGATTTAGATGGGGTTTTAGTGGAATACGATGGATGTCAAGGCACGCCTGCCATTTACCTAGCTGTTATCGACCCTATAACTCTACAACCTTGGAGAACTACATGTCCGGGCTCACCTGGGATTAACTTAAACCAATATAATCAATGTAATACATGTCGTTCTCGTAGTGAAGGATATTTTA
>DATCKI010000092.1:0-3198 GCA_036562365.1 Bacteroidia bacterium
TATTAAAGGTGTAAAATTGGCTTTTGAATACTTTTTGTTGAAAGATAGACAGAATCTAGATATTGTTGCTATTAGTGCAAATAGCTTGAATGATTATTTTAAAAATATTGGTGCGGAGAAAAAATTGGTCGAGAAAAATTTAATTACTCTAGAATGAGAAACTTTATATTAATTTCTTTTTTGCTGTTTTGTACGCCAATATTGTCTTTTGGTTTTAACTATAATAAGATTAATATTCAGGTGGTTGTTGCTGAGATTAATGGAGTGAATTATTTGCAACTAAGCAATAGCCCATTTTGGTCTCCTGTTTTTATTAGTAAACATAATCTATTATTCGAAAATAAAAGTAGAAGAAGTGGTGTTACTTCTAAGAAATACTTGGATTTTAGATCTATGTCAGTAGATAGTATTGCTAATTTTATTAAATCGAACTATTATTTACTATTACCAGGTCAAAGTGTTAGTGTAGAACTTAATGATATTTGGAAGTTTAAAGATGAACTAGACTATTATGTCAGATTTGAAGATGTTATTCTGTTTAAATGGAATATGAATATTTCAGACGGTTTTACATATAAGAATTTGTATGATTATCTTCATAATAACGAAGGTAAAGTAGTAAAGAATATTCAGTTTAGAGTTAGACGGGTGAAATAATAGTATTTGATTTTTTAATGCGTTCAATGATACCTCAAACCTTTGTTCTAAAAATAAATATTTAATTCTACTTCTCCCCAAACAAAAAAGGCTCAACCTTCCGATTGAGCCCCTTTTTACAATTATCTGTTTTTCTTATTTCTTGCCAGTCAAATTGCGGAATACATCCTCTAAACTGGTGTCGTTTTTGGCTATGGTTAATATAGTCAAACCTTTGTCGACCGCATATTTGAACAAGGACGCACGTACATCCGCGCTCTCTTTAGCCTCTATGGCATACGAATTCGGCTTTTGCTTCTCTACTCGAATTACCCCGCTCATCGACTTTAACTCGTTTACGTTTACTTCTTTGTCGAACTCTATTAATATGATCTCGTTCTTCGAAACCGTCTTCTTTATCTCACTCGTTGCTTGATCGGCAACTAAATTTCCTTTGTTTATGATGAGTATACGATTACACATGGCCTCGGCCTCTTGCATGATATGCGTACTCAACATTACTGTCTTCTCTTTTCCAATCTCGGTGATTAGATTACGTATGTCCACTAACTGATTTGGATCTAATCCCGATGTAGGCTCATCTAATATCAATACACTTGGATTGTGAATCATCGCCTGCGCAATACCTACACGCTGCTTATATCCTTTAGATAAGGCTCCAATTTTTTTATGTTGCTCCGGATTTAATCCCGTTAAATCGACCATTTCTTTTACTCGAGCCGACTTGTTTTTTACACCATAAACCCCCGCTACATACTCTAAATATTCTTTTACGTACATGTCGAAGTAAAGCGGATTACTCTCTGGCAAATATCCTACATGTTTTTTTACTTCTTCAGGATTTTCATTTACATCAATTCCATTTACACGAACGGTTCCAGAGGTGGCAGGTAAATAACAAGTAATGATTTTCATCATGGTAGATTTTCCCGCACCATTCGGCCCTAAAAAACCTATAACTTCACCAGATTTAATCTCGAAACTAACTCCGTTTAAGGCTTTTTGTTCACCGTAAATTTTGTAAACATCTTTTACTGAAATTGCCATAGTAAATGATTCTAATGTGTATTTTGATTTGCGAAGATAAGGAATAAAACATGTAAAAACGTGAATTATTGTGTACTTTCGTTGTATGATTTCACAACCGTTGGCGGAAAGGATGAGACCGGCTGATTTGCAAGCATACAAAGGTCAGCAACATTTACTGGGCGAAGGTAAACCTATTCGTATGATGATAGATAATGGGATCTTACCATCTATGATTTTTTGGGGACCTCCGGGCACTGGTAAAACTACTCTTGCTCTTATGCTAGCTAAGCATTTTGATAGACCTTTTTATCAATTAAGCGCTATTAATAGTGGCGTGAAAGAGGTGCGTGAAGTGCTTGATGCCGCTCAGAAAAACTCTCTTTTTAACCAAGGTAAAAGACCGGTTTTGTTTATTGATGAGATCCATCGATTTAATAAAAGTCAGCAAGACAGTCTTCTCGGTGCGGTTGAAAAAGGCCTGATTACGCTTATTGGCGCTACAACCGAAAACCCAAGCTTCGAGGTTATTAACGCCCTTTTAAGTCGTTGCCAAGTTTATACGCTACAACACCATGGCAAGGAAGAATTACGGGCTATTGTTGATTATGCCCTTGAAAATGATGAAGTTCTTAAAAACCTGAAGATTGAACTTATTGAAGACGACGCTCTCTTCCAAATTAGTGGTGGGGATGCTCGTAAATTACTGAATGCGCTTGAATTAGCCATTGAGGTGCAACGCGGAAATGAGGTGATAAAGCTTACGAATGAATCGGTGAAACAAGCAGTGGCCGCCAATGTTTCGGCCTATGATAAGAATGGCGAAATGCACTACGATATTATTTCGGCATTTATTAAAAGTATTCGTGGTAGCGATCCTAATGCTGCTATTTACTATTTAGCACGCATGGTAGAAGGTGGTGAGGATGTTAAATTTATAGCACGTCGTTTGTTAATTTTAGCAGCCGAAGATATTGGTCAGGCAAACCCTATGGCCTTGGTTATTGCTAATAATTGTTTCCAAGCCGTTTCGGTAATTGGATGGCCAGAGAGCCGAATTATTTTGTCGAATACGGTAATTTATCTGGCGGTTTCAGCTAAGAGCAATGCGGCATACGAGGCTATAAATGCAGCTCAGGCTTTCGTTCGACAAACGGGCGATTTATCTATTCCGCTCCATTTACGTAATGCTCCAACTTCTTTAATGAAGGATTTAGGTTATGGCGAAAATTACGGTTATGCCCATGCATACGAAGGCAATTTCGTAGAACAAGAATTTTTACCAGAAAATATAAGTGGCAAAGCTTTCTATACGCCTGGAAATAATCGTATAGAGAACGAATACAGAGATAGGTTGAAGAAACTTTGGAAAGAAAAGTATGGCTATTAATAATAACTAGTCAGATTATTTTATTTTTACAGTATGAAATATACCAGACATATCGGGTACATATTCGTACTGTTTCTTTTTGTAATTAGTTTTAAGGCTTGTAAGCTTGATCCTAATTGGGATAC
>DATCKI010000108.1:0-2595 GCA_036562365.1 Bacteroidia bacterium
CCTTTATGGTAGTAAGTACGGGCGGCCTAATAGTAAATAACCTAACCATTTATTACCTGAACGATAAGAGGCAAATGAATTTCTGGTTAGCCAAATTTTTAGCAGTTTTTGTATCGATGATTTGGAATTTCTTAGGGTATAAATTCTTTACTTTTAACTAATATGCAATTATCTATACAAATAGGAAATTTTCTATATAAACATGCCTATCCCATTTACAATATTATTTATCCTATTTTTAAAAATAGACAAGATAAATATGAATTAGAATTAATTTCAAAGCATGTAAAATCTGGAGATATAGTAATAGATATAGGGGCAAATATTGGTTTTTATACGAAGTATTTCGCAAAGATAGTTGGCCCTAATGGTAAAGTATATGCATTTGAACCCGACGAGTTAAATTTTAAGCGTCTATTACAAAATACGAAAGGTTTAAAACAAGTAATTCCAGTTCAAGCAGCTGTTAGTAACGAAGATGGTGTTATTAAGATTTACAGAAGTAAAATGCTTAATGTGGATCATAGAACGTATCCTACAGACGATGCTGAAAGCGTAGATGAAATTAAAAGTATAGCTATAGATAATTTCATTCCAGAAAATGAGACCCCAAGTTTTATAAAAATAGACATACAAGGTTATGAATATGCGGCGTTCCAAGGTATGAGTAATACCATACAGCGTTGTGAAAAATTGAATATAATATCGGAATTTTGTCCAGAGGGAATGGAAAAAGCTGGTGCATCAGCTGAGAAGATGTTAGCTTTTCATAAAGAGCATCAATTAATCCCACAGGTAATTAAAAACAACACTTGCGAGCCTTTAAAAGAAGAACATTATTTATCTTTGAGAGGCATTGAGTTTTTAAATTTATTTATTTCCAAAAACTAACTAAGATATGGCTAAAAAGGCAACGCATGCTGCTAAGGCAGCTACAGTGAAAAATAGGGAAGAAGAAGTAAGCTCAAGTTTGTTCGATAGAATAGATGCATTTATTCTAAAACGCTTCAATAAATTTAAATGGGGCTTAACTATACTAGCTGCAATATTAGCCTTTGCATCGTTTCAAGGAAAAATATCAATAGGTAACGATGATGCTTTATATTTAGTTTCTGGGTATAAAATGGGTATGGACCCTATCAATAACCCATACACCGAAAGTGCACCATTATATGTGATGTTTTTGGCATTAATGACCAAAATTATTGGGCTGAAAATACTTCCACTTAAACTGTTTTCTGTTATATTCTTTGTAGCCTCAGTACCTGTTTTCTTCGAAGCATTGAAGAATAAAATAAAACCAAGTGCATTGGTATTTGGAATTTTATTGTTGGTAACAAACTGGATGATGCTTGAATATGCCTCTTATACTTATACAGAAGCATTTTATTTATTGTTGTATGCACTATTGTTCTGGGCTTATTCTAAGCAATTAGATATAGAAGAAGAAATAGAGTATGATCGGCAAAAACACATTAAATCGGCCATTATACTTGCATTTTTGTCTATTATAATTATTATGGCACGAAACGTAGGTGCTGTAATTCCTATTTTAATTGTATTCTTATTTCTACTTCGTAAAAACTGGAAAGATACTTTGTATTACGTAGGATCATTTGCGGGTTTCTTTGCATTAAGAACAGCTATATTCAGTGCTCTGTGGCCTAATTTAAATCAGTATTCAACTCAAGGATCTAAAATATTTCAAAAAGATAATTACGATCCATCTAAAGGGACCGAAGATTTTAATGGTATGGTAGAACGATTCTTGCTGAATTGCAAATCGTATACCGTTCGTTTTTTCGAAACATTAGGGTTTACGGAGCCGTATAAATCGATAAAGTTTGATGAGCATGGGTTTGAGACATTTTTGTTTTTTGGTATATTAATTGCTGCCTTTATAATTGCTATTATTAGAAAACAAAAGATGATGCAAATGGTATTAGGGTTTGCATTAATATTATTAGCAGCCACATTTATATCACTTCAAGTAGCTTGGTCGCAACATCGTTTAATTACCATTTATGTTCCATTGATAGGGATGGGATTATGGTATTTCTTCCAAGAAGTTACTTCAAAAAAGTCTATAAATTTCTTACAAGTTTTTGTACTTATATTGGCCTTTATATTCGTGGGTTCAAGTACAATAAGCAGTGTAAAACGAGCTGCAACCAATATTCCAATTGCCATTGATAATTTAAAAGGAGATAAATACAAAGGTTATACGCAAGATTGGATTAATTTCTTAAAAGCTAGCGAGTGGTGTGCGCAGAATTTACCAGATGATGTGGTAATTGCTAGCCGAAAAGAACCTATGTCGTACATTTACAGTGGAGGACGAGAATTTTACCCAATTTACCGCGTACCCAAAGATACTTTAACGGGTGGTAATTTTACAGATGCTGATCAGTATGTAGAGTGGTTTAGAAATGCTCCGTATCGTAAGAATTTAAATACCATAGAAAAGGTTAAAGTAGAATACTTTATTTTAGCCCAATTACGTTTAGATATTAAGCGAAAAATACCTGGACAATTCATTAATACAATTCATAACTGTTTAGCTCCAATAGAGCAAAAATATCCAGGGTGTTTCGA
>DATCKI010000111.1:0-9837 GCA_036562365.1 Bacteroidia bacterium
AAAACTAAGCGTTTTAGCTTTATTCAAATTATGTATAGCTGCGCAGTACTGACGAAGGCTTTTAGGCGACCGCTAGCGGTCGCCTGTTGGGGATAGGGCTGCGCCCTAAGTCCTATTTATAATTTTAATACTATATGAAGGGAAGTATTGGGGAATGACTAAGTTGAGTTAAGTTCCAAGGCAGCGCGGTGCAGCAGAATTTATTTTACAATTGATAGGTTTTTACCTACAACAAATCCTTCAACTTCTCCTCCAAATACTTAATACGCGCCTCTAAAGCCTCGATTTTCGCTTCCAGTTCGGTATAATGCGAACTTTTGATTACGGGTATTTCTTCTACCAAAGAATCTATGTCAATTTCACCACATAATAAATGAGCACAACGAGCTTCTTTTTGTCCGGTTAACTTAGGTAATTGAGTCACAAATGCATCTTCTCTACTTCGTAACGACTCTAGTCTTTCTTGAACTTCTGCCAAGTCAGAAAATTCATATAATCGTCCGCTATTGCTTTTTATTTCGCCCGGAGTAAGCGGACCCCGCAGTAAAAGCAAACATAAAATAGCTTCTTCAGAAGTTTCCAAATCGAGCACAATACCTGCATTGTGTTTATACTTAAGGCTTCTGCTACCGCCACCACTCACGGTTAACACCAAGCCCTTTTTCTTTAAGCCATCTATAGCCTCTACTACTACATCTTCGGTAAATTGCACAACCGGATTACGTGCGCTCTTCTGATTACATGCCGTTAAAATTCCATTTACCGTCATGGGATAATATTCAGGTGTACTTTTTTCTTTTTCAAGCAATACACCTAATACACGCGATTCTTCGAAAGTTAATTCCATGGTTAAATATTTTAATTTTTATTTTTTTTATAACTCCTCACTCGTACTCCCACATTCTTACGGATATCATCCCAAAACAAATTATAATCTACCAAATGCATATTTTTCCAAGTTTGCACGATGGGTGTTTTCGTTTTTATTTCTAGGTAACTTCCCACTCGGCGAGCCTGAGTTTTAAACCTTTGCTTACTTTTAAAGTCTAATAATATAGAGCCTTTTGACTGCTCCCAATTTTCGCTGTTATTCCATGTAATGGGATTTACACATACATCTCCATAATAAATAGTCGTTTTATTAATATGGTCGTATTTCTTGCTAAAAGATGACCAAGTAACATAACATCCCGTTTGCGTAGAATCGCTGCAAGGCACAAGGAAATCGTATTGCTCCCTATATATTTCCAGTCCCACCACATAGGCACAAACCAATCGATTCTGCAATTCCGTGCCATCGAAATAATCTTTCAATAAACGGGCTGCATGGTAGGTACCCTGACTATGCGAAGCGATGATTATAGGCCTATCCCCTGTCCACAACAAAAACTGTTCAAAGGCCAATTTTATATCTTGATACGCAAAATCGAGCGCCTTTTCTCCATCTTCACTTGGCTCATAAAACACCTTCACTATAGCCTGACGATAATACGGAGCGTAAACACGGCAAACTTTATTAAAAACACTAGCTTGGTACTTTACAGGGTAATTTGCGATACGTCTATTTAAACGTTTATCATACACATCGGCATTCCAATTCTTTCCTTTCGTATAAATAGTTGGATAGATATAAAACACATCCACATCTTTCAGAGAGTCGCTAATCCATGATTCAGAGCGAGGAATTAAATCAGCTTTATCCTCACGAAAAGGATGCGCAACCCAAAATTGAAGCGATTCGTAGTTTGGATTTTGGGGAGCACGTGTTGGGTCGAACGGCCCCATTTTTTGCGCCCAAACAGTGCTTATAGAAAATGAAATTGCGAAAAGGTATGTGAATATAGACTTGAACATAAACAAGGTTAAAACAGAACTAAAATAAAAAAGTCCTGATTAAAAAATCAGGACTTCTATATTACACATTAATTTCAGAACCTTCGGCATCTTTATAAACATATTCCATGAGAGGAAGAGAAATGTTCAATTTCACATTGATATTTCCTTTATACTTCCGTTTCCATTTATTAGCTAGCGAGAAAATCCAACCTTTAGTTAAATATGCATGTAAGAAAGGGTGACATTCAATAGTAATTGATTTATTTTTTCCTTCACCTAGAATATATCGAACTTCATTTTCGATTGCATCAACAATCAGAAGAGGCGCCTCAGTTTTTCCGGTACCTTGGCAGGTCGGACAAATTTCTTTGGTTTCGATATCTATAACAGGACGAACGCGTTCACGAGTTATTTGAACGAGACCGATTTTAGATGGAGGAAGCACATTATGTTTAGCGCGGTCAGACTTCATTTCATTTTTAAGGAAGTCGAACAATTTCTGTTTATTTTCAGCTTTATGCATATCGATAAAATCGACTACAATAATGCCGCCCATATCGCGTAAACGTAATTGTCGTGCTATTTCAGCTGCGGCTTCCATATTCGCTTCAATAGCATTTGCTTCTTGATCGTTACCTTTTTTCAGCATATTACCGCTATTCACGTCGATAACGTGAAGGGCTTCAGTATGTTCAATGATAAGATAACCACCACTCGGAAGGCTAACTTGACGACCGAAAAGTGCCTTTACTTGTTTAGTAATTTTGTGAGCGTCAAAGATATCGGTTTTACCTTCGTAGAGTTTAATAATTTTTTCTTTACCAGGCAGAGTATTGGCTACGAAATCACGTAGTTCATCATACAAGGCTTTATTATTTACGACTACATTATCGAATGAGAAGCTTTCATTCATTAAGTCGCGTAGAATTGCGGATGTGCGTTTCAGCTCACCCAAAACTTTAACAGGAGTCATACCTGTTTTGACGCTATTAATACCAGCATTCCAACGTTGAAGTTGTTCATTCAGGTCGCGTTGTAGTTCTTTAGCGTCAACCCCTTTTGCGGCGGTACGGATAATACATCCGAAGTTTTTAGGCAAAATAGGTTCAATAATTTCTTTAAGACGTTTTCTTTCTTCAGCGTCTTTAAGTTTAGAGGATACGGATACACGAGATCCGAAAGGAGATAGCACTAAGTATCGTCCAGGAATAGAAATTTCGCATGATAGGCGAGGGCCTTTTTGCGAAATAGGTTCTTTAGCAATTTTGACTAATATTTTTTGCCCTGGTTTAATTACATCAACAATCTTACCTTCTTTAAGAATATCCTTTTCTGGTTTAATATACATTAGGTTACCAGATTTGGCTTTACCGGAGATTACATCTGCGATAAATTTATTCAAAGTAAGAATTTGCGGACCAAGGTCAAAATAATGCAAAAAAGCATCCTTTTCGTATCCTACATCGATAAATGCCGCATTAAGATTTGGCATTACGCGTGATACCTTAGCTAGATACAAATCACCAACAGTGTAAGCACTGTCAGCAACTTCATGGTTGAACTCTACTAAATTCTTATCCTGCAATACGGCTAAATAAACATCCTTCCCCTTTACTTCTACAATAAGTTCGTTCACCATAAGATACTACAAAAACTAGCACACCCGTACCATTTTCAATGGAACGGGGGCATTTAATTACACATTAGGAAAAAATCCGTATGAGGTGATTATTTCTTTTTCTTATGACGATTTTTACGTAATCTCTTTTTTCTTTTGTGCGTATTAATCTTTGCTCTTTTTCTTTTTTTTCCGCAAGGCATAACGATTAAAATTTTGAGTTATACAATAATTTAATTTCTAATCTAACCCGTAAGTTAGTTTCATATATTCTCTTGCTTGCTGTGCGATAATATCATTAGGCACTTTAAGCAAATATTGGTCTAGATAATACTTGGCAGAATCTCCTTTACCAGCTGCTGCATAAGCATCTGCTAAATAAAATTTTGCTTCTATAATATCCGGTTCAATTTTCACAACTTCTTGAAAATGGCCTATTGCTTTATCTGTTTGACCAGACACCATAGCAAATCGTCCTAATTCCATCAATGCTTCTACATTAGTTGGATTCTCTGCTACAATTTCTCGTAGCATTCCAATTCCCTTCATTGGGTCTTGGCCTGCTTCTACAACAGAGGCCGCTAATTTAACTTTAGCCTCTATATTATTCGCATCCAACTCTAACGCTTTTTCAAAGGCATACTGTGCATTATCTAATGCCCATCCCCTATTACCTTCACCAGAAAACGCAGAAACTGCTAAAAATCGCTTACCAGCTATCGTCCACTCTTCCGTTGTATTCAACTTCTCAGCTTTCTTAGCATAAAAATAAGCAGCCACTTGAGGGTACATGGCTTTATCCCAAAGTTTAACCAACGAATCACAAGCTACTAAAGATTCTGTATTTGATCCATCTACCATCAATTCCCATTTTGTCGATTTACTTGAAACCTCCTCGGGCATTTGAGTCTTGATAGACTTCAACTCTCTTACAAACTCTTCAGAAGCTTGTTTTCGTTGACGTTTTTTAACTTGATCATTCGAGAATGTCTTAGGCATTACCATAACCACCGCAAATGCAGTGCCAGCTATTAAAAATGATATTGGTAATATGACCTTTCTACTTAACATCCTCTGAACAATTCAAAATTATTTTACTTTCTTCTTAACCTGCTCCATAAATACTTTTGCAGGTTTGAAAGAAGGGATATTGTGGGCTGGGATAACAATGGTTGTGTTTTTTGAAATGTTACGTCCTTTTTTCTCAGCTCTTCTCTTAACTACGAAAGAACCAAAACCGCGTAAGTAAACATTCTCACCACGTGAAAGGCTGTCTTTGATAGCTTTCATAGTAGCCTCAATTGTAGCTTGAACTGCTACTTTCTCAACACCTGTAGCATCAGCAACCTGATTTACGATTTCTGCTTTTGTCATCTCTATATATTTTATTTAAACATTGATTTTCTATAAATTGCTCTTTCATTTACAGGGGTGCAAATGTACAAATCAATTCTTAACTTTGCACTAATTCATGAAAATTTCGGAAGTTTTAATAAAAAAATACCTTGAAATTAAAAGGGATTTGCCGTGGAGAAACACGCAAGACCCTTACTACATCTGGCTTTCAGAAGTTATACTTCAACAAACTCGAGTAAATCAAGGTTTGCCTTATTTCACTAAATTTTCACAAATTTTCCCCAACCTTGAGTCACTCGCTCAAGCATCTGAAGACCAAATCTTACATCTTTGGCAAGGTCTGGGTTATTATTCTCGTGCCAGAAATATGCTCAATACCGCCAAAATTGCCTTTCAAACATACGGTAATAATTTTCCTTCTTCCTATAATGAACTTATCAAACTTAAAGGAATCGGACCTTATACCGCTGCGGCAATAGCCTCTTTCGCCGCTAATGAACCATATGCCGTGGTCGATGGTAACGTTATTCGTGTAATCACTCGATTTGTAGGTATCACTGAACCCGTCGACTCCTCCAAAGTTAAAAAAAACATTCATGCCCTCGCCCAAGAATGGATGGACCCTAAACATGCCGCACTCCATAATCAAGCTATTATGGAACTTGGGGCACTCATTTGTAAACCTCAAAACCCTTTATGTAGCGAATGCCCTCTCATCGGTGCATGCTACGCCTATAAGCACAACGCGCAAAAAGATTTACCTTGTAAAACTCCTAAAAAAGCTAAAAAAACTAGATATCTGCACTATTTTTTAGTGAACGACAAAAAACAATATATCCGCAAAAGAGATACTGATGATATTTGGGCCGGATTATACGAATTACCATTAATTGAATCTAATTCAGCCGATCTGGAAAATCTGAATATTTATAATCCACTTTTATATAGTAAACATACTCATCAATTAAGTCACCAAACCCTAAAAATTAGCTTTTGGGAAATCGAAGATTTACCATTTAACAAGAAGAATTACATTTCTGTAGCTAATGAAGACTTAGCTCAATATGGCTTCCCAATTGTGCTGCAGAAAACTTTAAATCAAAAGTTTAAGCTTTAAATTTGACAAGAATTTCAAGCATTTTTAAAAACTTTGTGCAATACTTAAAATCCTTTTTTATATTTGACCTTAGGAATAAAGGAAATCGAATTATATATAAGTAACATGAACGGAGTAAATAAAGTTATTTTGGTAGGAAATTTAGGACTAGATCCTGAATTCAGAAAGTTGGATAATGGTGTATCAAAGGCAAGACTTAGATTAGCAACTACTGAAACGTATAGAAATGCCGCTGGTGACCGTATCGATAAAACTGAATGGCACACCATTATACTTTGGAGAGGTTTAGCTGATTTGGCTGATAAATATTTGAAAAAAGGTGCCCGAATCTATATTGAAGGCAAACTGCGAAATCGCCAAATTGAATCGAACGACGGAAACAAAAAAACAATTACTGAAATTGAAGCTGAAAACCTTGTTATGCTTGACCGCAGACAAGATTCAAACCCTAAAAGTAATTATAACGACGACTATTCAAGTGGAAGCAATGTAAGTTCTTCTAGTCCTAATTTCGAAGATCTTGATAATACTGATATCGAAAATACGAACTTACCCTTCTAAGTTTATTAATTAAATACATTTTACCTTGGACGTACCGGTCGGAACGACGATCTCTTTAGTTGGGTTAGGCTTTTTTCAAGACTTAACAACTGCTGAATTGATCGTCAGAATTACTATAACTATTTTGCTTCTTCTTAGCTCTGGTATTATCTCAGCTTCTGAAGTAGCTTTCTTTTCTTTAGCTCCTTCTACTATTGAAGACTTGCCAGATACTCCTGCTAAAGAAAGTCTTAAAAACCTGCTCGACAAGCCTAAAACCTTGTTAGCTACCATCTTAATCTTAAATAATACGGTAAATATTGCCGTCGTTTTCTTCTCTGAGCCCCTGGTTAGTGCGCTGCCTATTAATGGGTTGCCTTACTGGGTTCAGTTCCTCTTTAATGTGGTTATTATCACATTCTTAATCTTATTAATAGGTGAAATTATCCCTAAGGTCTTTGCAAATAGAAATGCACAAAAATTAGCTCTTCTATTGTCAAGACCTGCTTCTTTTTTGGTTAAATTATGTACGCCACTTTCTCTACCCCTCACCGGTATGGCTAACATAATCGATAAAAGAATTCAAAAAAAGGAACACTCTATCTCTGTTGAAGAACTTTCTCAAGCTCTCGAAATTACTGGTGTCGCTAAACAAGATAACGACTCTGGACGCCTCCTCGAAAGTATCGTTAAATTCGGAAGTGTTGACGTTTCTACCATTATGACACCTCGCGTCGATGTTTTTGCTATCGACTCTGAACTTAGTTTCAAAGAAATGATCGATAAAATTGTGGAAAATGGTTATAGCCGTGTTCCCGTTTATTCCGATAATGCCGATAATATTATTGGACTTATTTATGCTAAAGATTTAATTCCTCATATCGATAAAAGCGACGATTTCAATTGGACTTCTCTTCTTCGTAAACCTTTCTTCGTACCTGAAAATAAAAAGATCGACGACTTACTTAAGGAATTCCAATCTAAGAAAATTCACCTCGCAATTGTGGTGGATGAATATGGTGGAACTTGTGGTATCGTAACACTCGAAGATATTCTTGAGGAAATTGTAGGAGAAATTAATGACGAATTTGATGTGGAAGTGCGAAAACTTATCCAAATCAGTGATTCTGAATTTATCTTACCCGCAAAAACATACTTAAAAGATGTTATCTCTATACTGAATCTTCCTGAAAATACGTTCGAAGAATGGGAAGAAACTGTTGATACTCTCGGAGGGGTTATTTTTGAACATGTTAGTCAGTTACCTGCCCAAGGACAAGAACTTCAAATTAAAAACCTCCTTATTAAAATTTTAGCTATCGATAACCGTAAAATTAATACGGTTAAAGTCACCATTTTATCTGAACAAAATAATGCGTAGTTATATATTCATATTTTTCTCTATCTCTCTACTCCTCAGCTCTTGTTTGCCTGAGGAAAAAGAAATTATCCCTAAACCTATAGGGTATTTTAGAATTGTTGAATTAGAGAAATCGTATCAATCTTACGAAGGCAATTGCCCTTTTACGTTTGAATATCCTACTTACGCTCAAATCACACCATATAAAAAAGACCCAACTAAAACTTGTTGGTTCGATGTCCAATTCCCTTCGTATAATGCCACCCTATATATGAGTTATGAAAATATAAAAGGGCAAGATCCTAGAATTTACTTCGAAGATTCTAGAAGCCTAGTATATTCTCATACGGTTAAAGCAAATGGTATATTGGAATTCCCAATTAATGATCCAGAAAGAAAAGTCTATGGAATTTTATACAGAATTGAAGGCGACGCAGCCTCTAATTATCAATTCCATGCGACCGATTCTGTGAACCATTTCTTACGTGGTAGCTTATATTTTAATGCTAGAACTAACTTAGACTCCATAACTCCTGCACTTCAATTTTTAAGTCTAGATGTCGACCACCTCATTACTACATTGAACTGGAAATAAAGATGAAGTATTTTGTAAAAGAACTATCTAACGGAATACGAATTCTACATATTCCAACTAAAACTATCACCGCGTGGGCAGGTATGTACATACATGCTGGTACCCGCGACGAAAAAGTGAATGAATCTGGTATTGCACACTTTTTCGAACACGTTCTTTTTAAAGGAACTGAAAAACGATCTGCCTATAAAATCCTTTCAGCTATCGATAATTCTGGTGGTGAACTGAATGCTTATACTACTAAAGAAGAAACTTTCGTATATGCATCATTTCTTAAAGGAAATCTTGGTCGTGCTAGCGAAATTATTACCGATATTGTCTTTCATAGTGTATTCCCTGAAAAAGAAGTTGAAAAAGAACGAGGTGTTATTCTCGACGAAATCCAATCATACAAAGATGACCCCGTTGAAAGTCTTTTCGATAGTTTCGATGCCCTTTATTTTAAGAATCATCCCCTTGCTAGACCTATCTTAGGAACTGAAGACTCGGTGATGAAAATTAAACGTAATGATTTATTGAATTTCGTAGACCATAACTACCATACAGATCAAATGATATTTTGTACAGTAGGTAATTTTACATTCGAGAAAATTCTTAAATACGTAGAACCTTTATTACAAGATATTAAACCATCTTTTCGTAAAAAAGATAGAATTCCTTTCATCAAAAATTCTCCATTCCACCATGTTGAACTTTCTGATGTACATTCTGCTTATTTTGTTTTAGCAACCGAAGGTCCAAGCCGTAAAGACCGCTTTAAAGCTGCAAATATTTTATTCAATAATATATTAGGTGGACCATCATTGACGTCTATACTAAATATCAGTTTGAGAGAAAAACATGGTTTAACTTATTCTGTAGAAAGTCAGATAAATTCATTTACCGATTGTGGTATTATGTCCATCTTTTTAAATACAGAGAAAAGCAAACTTGATAAAGCTGTAGGTATAGTAGAAAAAGAGTTGAAAAAACTAAGAGAAAATGCATTAAGTCCTACTAAATTGCATACTGCAAAACGCCAATTAAAAGGAGCTTTAGCATTAAGTGACGATAATAAAGATCGTATTATTCATTATATGGGACGCTCATTCTTGAATAGTGGAACTATTATGCCTATTGAAGAAATTATGAAGCAAATAGATTCGGTTACTTCTACCGATATTTTAAATATTGCGAACGAAAATTTCCATCCTGATAATTGGAGTACTTACCGATTATTACCAGAATAATAAAAGGCTAATTCCCATAGAAATTAGCCTCAAATTTTTCATTTTAGTATATTAATGAGAAACCGCTTTCAATCCGATGATTGAAGCAATTAAGCTTATTATAAAAAATAATCTCCAAAAAGTTGCGGGTTCTTTAAAAATTAAAATACCTACCAATACGGTTCCCACTGCTCCTATACCTGTCCA
>DATCKI010000114.1:0-13317 GCA_036562365.1 Bacteroidia bacterium
ATTTTACGCTTATACCCAAATGGGTAAAATCAAAAATGCTTCTGGCTTTACTTATGAAAAATCTTTAATCATGAGTACCTATGTATTATGCGGATTCTCTAACTTTGCTTCTATAGGTATTCAAATAGGTGGCATTGGAGCATTAGCTCCATCTAAACGTGCCGATCTTGCTGCTTTAGGATTTAGAGCTATGATTGGTGGTTCTTTAGCTTGTTTAATGACCGCTACCATTGCTGGTATGTTTTACTAAAAATTTTATACCTTTCACTTAGATTAAGTGCTTGATAAATAATTATCTGTGTTCTTGAGGCTCTTCCTTTTTTGGGTGGAGCCTCTTGTATTTTTTGCCTTTTCTTTAACTTATTTCTATGAGAAAAAAAGAATTAGGTTATTGGGGCGAAACTTTAGCGGTTGAACATCTGCAATTCTTAGGTTATACTATTTTAGAACGAAATTGGAGATGCCAATACCTCGAAATAGACATTATTGCTCAATTGAAAAATACCATCGTTTTCGTTGAAGTTAAAACACGTTCTACCTTAAACTATGGAGATCCTTTGTTAGAAATAAGTGATAAAAAATATCAACGAATTTTAAACGCCGCTGATGAGTATATGGAATGCCTAAATGCTGATTATAACTTGCGATTCGACATAATTACAATAATTCGAAATCCTATCATTAAACTAAATCATATCGAAAATGCATTTAATGGTTTGGGTTTATGTGATTAATTTGTAGTATTGTAGTAAATCACACAAAATAATATGGAAAAAGGCTCATTCACTAGTCGGGACGGACTAACCCTCATGACCGCTTATCACAGTACAGAAGGTGCCTCAAATGTAATTTGTATCGTACATGGTATGGGCGAGCATAAAGCTCGTTACGAACATGTTGCCGATTTTTTTGCAAACAACGGTTACTCAGTCGCCCTTTTCGATCAAAGAGGACATGGCGAATCCTCAGGAAAACGTGGACACACTCCATCTCTTGACGCAATGTTAGATGATCTTGATGATTTCCTTAAATACGTTGCCGAAATCTTCCCAAATCAAAAACAAATCCTTTATGGGCATAGTATGGGAGGAAATATTGTCTTGAATTATACCATCAGAAGACAACCTCAAATTAAAGCTCTTATTGCTTCTTCTCCCTATATTCGCTTAGCATTCGAACCTCCTAAAATTAAATTATTACTTGCTAAATCTGTAGGGAAATTATTTACAAATTTGCCTCAAAAAACTGGTTTAGATGTTAATCATTTAAGTCATGACACTAAAGTAATTGAAGAATACAAAGCTGACCCTTTAGTTCACGATTTCATTACTCCTTCTTTCTTTAACTCTATTCATTTTACCGGCGATTTTCTTATTGAAAATGGGAATGAAGTTAATGTTCCTACCCTTATGTTCCATGGAACCGAAGATTTAATTACTAGTTCTTCAGCTACTACTGAAATGGCTGGTAAGTCAGGTGGAAAAATTGATTTAAAACTTTGGACTGGCCTTTATCACGAAACTCACAATGAACCAGAAAAAATGCAGGTTCTACAATTTGTGGTAGATTGGCTAAAAATGAAATAAAAAAAAGACCTCTAATTTTGAGGTCTTTTTTTGAGGTATCGAGCGGATTCGAACCGCTGTAGCAGGTTTTGCAGACCTGAGCCTAGCCGCTCGGCCACGATACCCTTTCTGGACGGCAAATATAGTATTTGTTCTAACAATTGCCAAAAAATATGCGTCAATTTCGCTTAGAGATTGATTTTCAAGGAATATTTTTTTGCTTTCCCCTTATTCACTCTCAATTTCTATGCCTATAGACTCTATTTTACCTTCTATAGGTGGCGAACATTTCTCTACTTTTATTTGCCAACGCTTAACTTCTTTGAAGTTATTTTGTAAATCTAGAAGTATTTTATTCGCTAAATGTTCTAGTAAATTCACAGGTTCTTGCATTATTACATTCACCCGATCATAAACTTTAGTATAGTCAACACTATCCTCCAAATTGTCGGATAGTGCTGCTTTTTCAATATTATACCAGAAATTTATATGCACAATAAAAGTATTGCCATGCAAGCGTTCTTTTTCGTAGCACCCATGAAAGGCGTGAAAAGTCATTGCTTTCAGACATATCTTACCTATCATATTATGCGAAGTAGTGTTTGAATTTTTCGAAGTTAGCATTTAAACGCTCTACGGCTTCTTCTTTACCAAGTAAAGAAACTATATCGAATATACCCGGACCAGCACTTTCTCCGGTTAATAATATACGATAGATAGGCATTATAGCTCCAAACCCAATTTTCTTACTCTCTAACCAAGCTTTTACTTCTTTTTCAAGCTCAGCATGATTATCCCCAAATTTAGCAGTAAGTTCTATTAATTCTTTTAATTGATCTCCACTTTCAGGTTTGATTTTTTTCTCAAGAGTTTTCTCATCGAATTTTGTAGGCTTAACAAATAAAAACTCACCAGCATTTACAAGGTCAACAATGAACGATGCACGTTCTTTCATTAATCCACATACACCAGCTAAATATTCGTCGCATACATCATAACCTTTAGCTACTGCATAAGGTTTAGCCATTTTTGCTAAATCTTCGTTTGATGTAGAACGTAAGTATTGTTGGTTAAACCAACCAGCTTTTTCATAATCGAATTTAGCACCAGATTTACTAACACGTTCAAGACTAAATTGTTCGCAAAGTTCTTCTAAACTGAACATTTCACGGTTTTCTTCTGGATGCCAGCCTAAAAGAGCTAAGAAGTTAATAACCGCTTCTTTAAAATAACCTTTTTCGCGGTAACCACTTGAAATTTCGCCACTGAATGGGTCTTTCCACTCTAATGGGAATACTGGGAACCCAAGTCTATCCCCATCACGCTTACTTAATTTACCATTTCCATCTGGTTTAAGGATAAGTGGCAAGTGAGCGAATTGAGGCATTACATCTTCCCAACCTAAAGCTTTGTATAATAACACATGAAGTGGGGCAGAAGGTAGCCATTCTTCACCACGAATAACATGTGTAATTTGCATTAAATAATCGTCGACGATATTAGCCAAGTGGTAAGTAGGCATACCGTCAGATTTGTAAAGCACTTTATCATCAAGGTTAGCGGTATTTACAACCACCATACCACGGATAATATCGTTCAGTTTAACGTCTTCGTTACGAGGGATTTTGAAACGAACTACGTAAGGGTCTCCAGCGTCTAATCGGCGTTGAACCTCATCAGCAGGCAAGGTTAACGAGTTTTTCATACTCATACGAGTAATGTGGTTGTAAGCCGGAGAGTTATTCCCTACTTTAGTAAGGCGTTCGCGCATAATTTCTAACTCCTCAGGAGTATCGAACGCATAGTATGCATGCCCAGCATCAATAAGCTGTTTAGCATATTGGAAATACATAGGTTTTCTTTCGCTTTGGCGGTAAGGAGCAGATGGGCCTTCTTTTCCAGGGCCTTCATCATAATGTAATCCTAACCAATTCAAAGCTTCAATAATATAATCTTCCGCTCCAGGTACAAATCTTGTCTGGTCTGTATCTTCTATACGCAATAAAAATTCACCACCATTTTTCTTTGCAAATAGGTAGTTAAATAATGCAGTACGAACTCCACCAATATGAAGTGGACCTGTTGGACTAGGTGCGAAGCGCACGCGGACTTTTCTTTCCATTTTTTTGAACTCAAAAATTAGGCAGCAAAGGTAGTAATTTACTACAATAACTAAGCCTTAAGTCCAATAAAATCTAAATGGAAAAAGTAGATATAAGGAAATATAACCCTAGGCTAAATAAAACAGTCATAACTATTGTGATTAACACAATTACCTTCGACTTGTTTTTTGACGGTTGAAAAACTCCTGGATTGTAACTTCCTTTTATTCGTTTGCAGCGAGAAGTACGTAATGAGTCTAAAGACTCATGTTCCTGAGTAGTGATGTTGGGAGTCATAATGGGGGGTTTTGTCCCACAAAGCTACAAAAAAAAGATTGCCTTAGTTAAGACAATCTTTTTAAAAATGTTAATACACAAGGCTATATGCCTATATGTAGCTAGTTTTTAGTTAGCAGTAGCTTTTAATTTTAATGTGAATTGGATATCATCATTAATGATTTTGTCAGCTAATAAAGTTGGGTCAAAATCAGTAGTACCATACATCACATTGAAATCTTTACGATTTACAGTAAACTCTGCATCAGCAGTTAAAGAAGTACCATCAAAAGTGATAGTAGCAGGAATAGTAATGTTTTTAGTAACATCTTTAATAGTTAAGTTACCTTCTACATCATAGCTATTATCTTCTTTTTTAGTAGCATTAGTAATTTCGAATTTAGAAGTTGGATACTTAGTAACGTTGAAGAAGTGATCGTTTTCCTCTGGTTTACGAGTACCTTTTAAGTGAGCTTCTAAAGCTGATTTTCCAGTTTCTTCTGTTAAGTCTGTCGACTCAATAGTATTCATATCGATAACAAAGTTACCAGCAGTGATAGCGTCGTTCTCAACGTTTATAGTTCCTTCTGAAATTTTTACGATACCTTCATGACCACCGCTTACTTTCTTAGTAGCTTTCCAAGCCAAAGTTGATTCATCTACATTTACTACATAAGACTTGCTGTTTTCTCCAGCTTGTGCAACTTCTTGTGCTTCTCCAGCATTTGAAGTTGAGTTATTTCCACATGATGTCATTCCTAAAACGGCTACAGCAATAATAACCGGCACGAATAATTTTTTCATACTATTTTCAATTTTAATTTATACAAATATCGTTTACTTTCCCTAATTATAAAACAATGACAGTATTTTTACATCATTATCCGTAAAATTTTCATCTTAAATTAAACCTTTTAATAAATAGTAAGTCTAATCTTAAAATGACTGATAAGGAAAAACGTGCTCTGTTTAATTCTTGGGTTCAAGAATATGCCAATATGATTTATTCGGTGGCCTTTAGGCTTACTAATAATCATACCGATGCTGATGATATTGCGCAAAATACTTTTTTGAAGGCATGGAAATACTTCGACAGTTTTAATAATCAAAGTTCTGTTTCTACTTGGTTATATAAAATTGCTATGAACGAAGCCATAGACTGGAAGAAAAAAAATACAGAAAAATGGGAGCAGGGGCTAGACCCTCAAGAAGTTTTGGTAAATGTGAGTTCGAGTAGTTATGTGGATTTCGAAAATGGAAAACAAAAATTTAATGATGCTATTAATAGTTTGCCTCCAAAACAAAAAGCCGTATTTATTATGAAGTTCTTTGATGATAAAACTTATGAAGAAATTGAAGCTATAACCGGCACTAGTATTGGCGCTTTGAAAGCTTCTTACTTTAATGCTAAGAAAAAAATTGAAGAATTTTTCGAATCAAATTAAACCTTTTCAAATTTTCGATATCTAATTAATAAACGACCATGATGAATTTTGAAGATAAATATAAAGACTTTAAAAAGCCAGTTGAGGTTCCTGCTAATTACGCAGAACAACTTCAAGCAAAGCTTGACCAAAAATTGAAACCCAAAATTTCGATTTGGAAAGTTAGCATAGCTTCTATGTCGATGGCAGCTTCACTTTTAATAGCTGTTCTGCTTTGGAATAATAACAAACAAAATAATCTCGTGGCATTAAATAGCCAACAAGATACCGTGGTTACTACTACAGAAACTCCAATAGATTCTCTTTTTATAGAAGATTTATGGTTCGCTTCTCTTGAAACCACAACCCTACCTGATGCTAAAGCTTTACCTCTAGATCAAGAACTCTTTGAAGAAGAATTTACAGAAGAGTTTGTCTATGAGTATTTAGCAGAAGAAGATTTTTTGGATCTATAATTATTAAATAAAACAAGTGTATTATGAAAAGTAAATTATTTGCAATCGCGTTTATGTTAGTTCCGGTACTAACTTTTGCTCAAGAACCTGCTTCTACAGCTGCTCGTCCTAAGAAAGATCATGCTGAAATGCAGAAGAAAATGACAGAAATGCGCGTGAATTATGTGCGTGAAAACCTTGGTCTAACCGATGCGCAAAACGAAAAATTTATACCTCTTTATAAAGAGAAATTAGAAAAAGTTGCTGCCCTACGTAAAGAACAACGTTCTGTAGCAAAAGACTTCAAAACTAATTTTGAATCTAAATCTGATGTTGAAATCGATGCAAGCATGAAAGCTAAATTCGATGCTCAATTGAAAGTTTTAAATCTTGAAAAAGAGTATTACGAGAAATTTAAATCGGTAATCCCTGTTAAAAAAGTAGCTAAATTAGAACAGGTAGAAAGAGAATTCCATATGTCTGTTCTACGTAAATCTAAAGGTGGCGACCATAAAGGTGCTCGTCCGCAAGGTCCAGCTAAAGACGCAAAAACAGCTCCAGTTCCTCCGGTACCTCCAGTTGTTTTTGAATTCTAATCGAATTTTGTTTTGCCGTTAATAATATGAGGGTTCCCCCTGATTTTTCAAAACCGTTTGAGTCTTGGCCCAAACGGTTTTTTTTATCTCTTACTATATTTCAATTAATTTCGCTGAAAACTTAATGTATTATGAAAACAAAAATTTACACTCTCCTTTTCATGCTCTTGGTTAGCACTCTAGCTTACGCTCAAAAGGAAAAAAACTTTAAAAGCAAAATCATTTTTAATGAAATTGTAGACGATAATCAAGATTATAAATTGTATATCGTTAATGCTGTCTCAACCCCTGATTACACAAAATTTAAACTGAGAATCCAAAATCTTACAAATGATTTCTTAGTTTACGATCCTAGTAAATCTTATTTTATTATTAATGGTGAAAAGGTAGCTACCTCTGAGAAACGTTTGGTTGATGTTCAACCTTACAACTTCGGAACTATGGTACTCGACGTGAAAAATCCAGCTGGAATAGCTAAAAGCTTAGCAATTCATATTGAAGGTATAAGTAAAGTTTCTAATCAAGGTTATGTTCTTGAAGCACCAGCTTTCGAAATACCTGCTTCTATTAATGAAATTAAAGTGGGCGGTTTTGATGTACTTTATGTCCCAAGCGCTTCTAAAGTAGAAAATGAGTTTACGGAACTAAGGTTTAAATTTACGTATAATGGAAATTATGTGGGTGTTTTGCAAGGAAACAAGGTGGCCCTCAATGTTAATGGAAGAGATTATGCCATTTTAAATTCAGGCATTAAGACTCAGATTTTATTTCCAGGTGAATCTAAAACTATTTCTTTTAAATGGTCTTTTGGTAAAGGATCTTTAGATGTTGTAAATGCTAAATTAGCTGTAGTATGGAATAAAGCATTTATGGAAGATAAACCAAAAGCATTTGCAGCTAAAACATTTGATTTGAGTATTAATCCAGATAGATCTAAATAAATAAAAAGCCCTCAATTGAGGGCTTTTTATTTATGATTGTAATTTACTTTGATTTTTGACGTATCGAATTCGTATGAATTCACAAATTAATCCGAACACCAATGCTATGTATAAATGTAGCTTGGTAATTAATTCTAAATGTAATCCTTCTAAAACTAAATAAGCCCCAATTAGTACAAGGAAGGTTAATGCAATAATTTTTACTCCTGGATATTTCTCGATAAAATCGCTGACATATTTAGCAGCAAAAATCATAAAGATCATCGCTGCAACTACTGCAGCAATCATAATTTCTACATGCTCTACTAATCCAACAGCACTTAAAATACTATCGAAAGAGAAAATGATATCGATAAAAACAATTTGGATAATAATGGAAATTACAGAAACCGTTTTTTTTATAATTTCTCCTGTTGGTCCAACCTCTGGTGCTGGTATATCTTTAACTTTATGATATAATTCATAAAGGGTTTTGCCCATTAAGAATAAACCACCGAAGATTAGAATTAAGTCTTTACCTGAAACGGGATGGCCTTGCGGATCGAATCCACACTCTAACATTACTTGGGCATCAATATGGGTTCCAGGAATATGGAATGGAAGAGCGAATAATGGACATTTTAAGCTAATAATCCATCCAATTAATAACAATAGTAGAACTCGCATTATCAGGGCTACAGAAAGACCTATTATACGCGTTCTGTTTTGTTGCGCAGCAGGAACTTTACCCGTAAGAATGGAGATGAAGATAATATTATCAACACCTAATACGATCTCCATAAGGGTTAGCGTAACAAAACTGATTAAAACATCTGTTGTTAAAAGATGATCCATTACTTCAATTTATAAAATTATTCAGTTTTAGAAGCATTGTAACGCTTGTTCAACTTTTCAATTGCTTCTTTAGTAACATCAAGAGATGGTGAATAATAAAGTGCTGCAGCTGAAGTAATAATCATATCCGCTTTTTTCTCTATAGCAATTTCGTTTGCTACTTTTTTAAGTGAATCGGTAATAGTTATTTCTAAAGCTTGTTGATCTAACATCAATTCTTGTTGAATATTTTGTTCCATTTGCATTAATTCTTGTTGCAAACGTTGGATTTTCTCAACTAATGGTTGTAATTGACGTTCTGTATCGGTACGCTGACGAATTTCAAATTCTTTGATAGCAGCATTATAAGCTTGTTCTTTTGCTCTGAATTTAGACTCACGCTCCATTCCTTTACTTTGGATATTAGCGGTTTTATCTTTCGTTAAATCATAATTCATAGCTACACTATCCATGTTAATGAATAGATATTTGCTCTCTTTAACTACTTCGACTGGGTCATTTGTTGTGCTAGTTTTTGGTGAGCAACTTTTACATTGTAAGTAAAACAAAACTGCAACACAAGCAGCCAAAGCAATAACAGATCCTAATAAAATGTTTTGTTTCATTTGGTATATTTATAATTCTTGCAAAATTAATTAAATAGTTGGGTTATTTGCTTTAATAACTAAATTTTGAGTATTGGGAAATTAATTCTATTTCGATATATTTGTTTAATACTGATAACCAAAACTTAATAATTTATGGGAAAAGGAGACAGAAAAACAGCCAAGGGTAAAAGAGCTATTGGTTCGTATGGTGTTAGAAGACCTCGTAAAAAGCCTGCTAAAGCTATAGTTGTTAGTCCTAAAAAAGCTAAACCTGTTGCCGAAGCTAAACCTAAAAAAGCAGCAGCAACTAAAGAAAAGGTAAGCGAAGAAAAAGAACCCGCTAAAGCTAAAAAAACTACTGCTGCTAAGTCGGAAACTAAATCTACCACTAAGAAAACCACAACCAAGAAAACAACTAAGTCTAAAGACGCCGAATAATATAAAATCCCCAGTTTATTTAATGCTGGGGATTTTTATTTTATTAAGTTCTTTTTAACTGCCAAGCCGATTTTTCGACCTTAACAGGTTCCCTCTCTTTGGTTGTTTCTCTATAAAAATAGGCCGCCGTTAATGCTCCTATCTCTGCTAAATTCTCATCTTCTTTATTCTTTAATACCTCTGGAGTAAAATACTTCTCTACAAATTTTGTGGTAAAACTTGTATCGTTGAATGTAGGATGCTGTAAAACAAATTTACAGAAGGGTAGGGTAGTCTCTATCCCTCCAATTATATAATTATCAATGGCTGTAATTGTCTTTTCTATTGCGTCTTTTCTATCATTGCCATGAACAACTAATTTGGCAATCATAGGGTCGTAATAAACCGGAATATCCATGCCTTTTTCAAATCCATCGTCAACACGCACACCTTCACCAGTAGGAACTATATATTCTATTAAACGCCCAATGTCTGGCAAGAAGTTATTCGCTGGATCTTCAGCATACACACGAACTTCCATAGCATGACCATTAATTTTTAAGTCATCTTGCTTAAATTTCAATGCTTTGTTTTCTGCTACAAATATTTGTTGTTCAACTAAATCTATGCCAGTTATCATTTCAGTTACTGGGTGCTCAACTTGTAAACGTGTATTCATTTCTAAGAAATAGTATTTACGATCATTCGGGTCGTAAATAAACTCTACGGTACCTGCACCACTATAATTACATGCTTTTGCCACATTAACAGCGTGCATACCTATTTCTTTACGCTCTTCTGGAGTTAATACACTACTTGGAGCCTCTTCAATAACTTTTTGATGGCGACGCTGAATGGTACATTCGCGCTCGAACAGATACAAGTAATTGCCATGGTTATCGCATAAAACTTGCACTTCGATATGTTTACTTTCTGCAATGTATTTTTCAAGGAAAACGCTATCGTCGTTGAAGGCCGATTTAGCTTCACTTTGGGCTCTTTGAAGGGCTTCTGCAAATTCAGACTCTTCCCAAACTACACGCATACCCTTACCACCACCTCCAGCAGAAGCTTTTATAAGTATAGGGAAACCAATTTCTTTGCCAGTACTTAATGCTTCTTCGAAAGAAGATATAGCATAATCGGTACCAGGAACTAATGGAATACCAAATTCTTTAACTGCTTTTTTGGCTTTTATTTTATCACCCATTACTTCCATACTCTCGGGAGATGGGCCAATAAGTACTATGCCTTCTTCTTTTAAACGACGCGCAAAAGCTGCATTTTCAGATAGAAAACCATAACCCGGATGTATAGCATCTGCTCCCGTTTCTTTAGCAGCAGCTATGATTTTATCCATTACCAAATAACTTTGTGCTGAGGCCGGAGGTCCAATAAATACAGCCTCGTCGGCCATGCGTACATGCTTAGCATTTCTATCGGCTTCCGAAAAAACTGCAACGGTTTTTATACCTAAGCTCTTACATGTGCGGATAACTCTACAAGCTATCTCACCACGATTCGCTATTAATATCTTAGAAAATTTTAATTCCATAACTTATAGTTAGAGCACAAAGTTTGTAAAATTTACCAATTATCACAGTATTTATTTTGCCCTTTTTCGCTTAAATGCTTTTTTTTGAAAAAATTATTTAATCCTTATTTAAAATAATTCTAAATAATATATATTTGTGCTGTTACAATGGAAAGTGCAGTAAATACATCGACGATTGATATCCTTATTGCGGAGAATAATTTTTTAGTTCGCCAAGGTTTAAGAGCCATATTTGATGGGGAAGAAGGCTATCAAATTATTGGAGAAACCGAGAACTACGATCAAATGTTAGAAATGGTTTCTATTTTAAAACCTAGGGTTTTAATAATTGGAATCAACCTGCAAAGTGAGTCGATGGTTACCTATGTACAACAAGTACTTATACTGCATCCAGAAGTCAAAATACTTGTAATAGATATTAAAGAAGACGTTTCAGAAATCGTAAGTATTTTAAAGGCTGGAGTTCATGGATATATTTTAAAACAATGTGACAAAGGTGAAATTTTAGATGCTATGCGTGCAATATTGCGTGGCTCGAATTTTTATTGTCACAACGTTATGAAGTTAAATAAAACACTAAGTGAAAGAACTGTTACATTAACGCAACGAGAGTTACAAGTGTTGAATTTAATTTCGGAAGGATTAACTAATAAGGAAATTGCTGAAAAAATATTCCTTTCTGACCATACAGTAGCTTCGCATCGTAAAAATTTGATGAAGAAATTTGATGCAACCAATAACGTAGATTTGGTGATTAAAGCTATAAAAGAGCGTATTATCTTTCCTTAGAACAAGATATTTTTACAAATGTCGAGTATTTATTAACATTCGTCGGAAAATCTGCTTCATATTTCGTACTTTCACAACGTTACCGGTGGGGTATACGTATACTGTATTAACTAACTAAATGTGAATATATGGAATCATGGTGGACAAGTTTAATGTTGCTCGATAAAGTAGTTTGGGCATTAGCAATTATTACCAGTGTAGTTTTTCTGGTTCAAACTGTTTTAACCTTTATAGGTATGGATTCGGGAACAGATTTTGATGCAGATTTTGATGGTGATTTTGAAGGTATTGATAGCCCATTTCAACTATTTACATTCCGAAATTTAATCAATTTCTTGCTAGGGTTTTCGTGGAGTGTAATTGCTTTCAGAAATTCAATAGGGTCTGAAATTTTACTACTTATTGTTGCGGCTTTAATTGGTGCAGCCCTTGTTGCAGCTATGATGTATATGATGTTTTTACTTTCGAAATTGCAACAAGACGGAAGTATGAAAATGGAAAATGCCATAGGCCAAAGTGCTACGGTTTATTTAACTATTCCGCGTGGTAAAACTGGTGTGGGCAAAATTCATGTAAAAATTCAGAATACCATACGCGAAGTAGATGCCATTACCGATGGTGATGAAATTGAAACTGGTGCTCTGGTAAAGGTAATTGGAGTGTACGAGTCAACCATTCTTATTGTAAATAAAATTTAATTATATATTGTCGAATTAGCCTATGGAATTTTTAGTATTAATTGTAGTTATTTCTGTTGTTACAGTTGTAACTTTTGCAGCCATTTTATCTCGATATAAGCGCTGTCCATCTGATAAAATCTTAGTAATTTACGGTAAAACTGGCCGTAAAGCAAATGGAGCATCTTCTTCTGCCAAATGCATACATGGTGGAGCCGCTTTTATAGTACCCGTTTTACAAAGTTATGCCTTTTTAGACCTTAAACCTATTAGTATTGAGGCTAATTTGGTTAATGCTCTTTCTAAACAAAATATTCGTGTAGATGTTCCTTGTCGTTTTACGGTTGCTATTTCGACCGAACCTGAAATTATGACCAACGCTGCTGAGCGTCTTTTAGGTCTTACTGCTGGTCAAATACAAGAGTTAACCAAAGATATTCTATTTGGGCAGTTACGTCTTGTTGTAGCTACTATGGATATTGAGGAAATCAATGCCGACCGTGATAAATTCCTAGCTAACGTTTCTAAAAACGTTGACTCTGAATTACGTAAAATTGGTTTGAAACTAATTAACGTTAACGTTACTGACTTACGCGACGAAAGTGGTTATATCGAAGCTTTAGGTAAAGAAGCGGCAGCAAAAGCCATTAACGACGCTAAAAGAAGTGTTGCTGAACAAGAAAAATTCGGTGAAATTGGTAAAGCTATTGCCGACCGTGAAAAAGACGTTCAAATTGCAGAAACTCAAAGAGACCGCGACGTATCTATTGCGAGCGCTGTTAAAGATAGAGAAATCTCTATAGCCCTTGCTAATAAAGACGAGGCTATAGGTAAAGCAGAGGCTGAAAAAATTACTCGTATTAGCATAGCTGAAAATAATGCAATTGCTGTAACAGGTGAGAATAAAGCAAAAATTGATATCGCTGCATCTGAAGCTGAACGTAGAGAGAAAGAAGCAGAAGCTTTAAGACGTGCAATTGCTGCTGAAAAAGTTCAACAAGCAAAAGCATTCCAAGAAGCCTATATGGCCGAAAAATTAGCCGAAGAACAACGTGCTGAACGTGAACGTGCGACCCAAAAAGCGAATATTGTTATCCCG
>DATCKI010000094.1:0-3553 GCA_036562365.1 Bacteroidia bacterium
TATCGGTACTACGCAATTAGATGCAAATTTAGCACATGATATTTATAAAGCACAGTTAGCTTTGTATTTTGAAAGAAACCCAGAATCTAAGACTATTTTTAATCTTAGCAGTAACGATCATCTAGGACATTTAATTTTTGACGTTTGGGGACATGAGCCTTTAGAAACTACCAAAACTGGTAAAAATAAATTAGACGACGACTATCTAGAAACTATTAAATCTAATCCAGTTATTGAAAAATTAATAGATTTTAAGAAGCTAAACAAACTACTATCTACATACGTTGATGGTATTCTAGAACGTCAAATTGATGGTATTATCTACACTTCTATGTTGCAGTATGGAACAACATCGGGAAGATACAGCAGCACTAACCCTAATTTACAAAACCAACCACGTATCAAAGATGATGAATCTGGTCTATCAGAGTTAGTTTTGAAATACGTTAATGCTATCAGGGCTGGATTTGTGTCTGGTAAAGGATATAAGATTGTAAACGCCGATTACTCGGCTTTGGAACCTAGATGTTTTAGTCATGTATCGGGAGATGCAAATTTAATTAACGTTTGGACTAAAGGAGAAGATATTTATAGTCGTGTAGCTATAGATGTGTTCAAGGTTCAAAATGTTAGTGCCTTGAAGTCAGAGCCGAATTATCTAGGTAAAATTAAAAAAGAATTTCGTCAAAAATCAAAAGTATTTACGTTAGCTGTTCCGTATGGTGCAGAAGAATCTCGTATCTCCGACGAGATGGGCGTATCATACCAAGAAGCAAGAAAGATTATTCAGGATTATTTAGGTGCCTATCCTGGTTTACGAAAATACATGGCTACGTGCAATGTTAACGCTAAGGCTAAAGGTCAAGCTATTTCTCAGTTTGGTCGTATCAGACACTTGACAGAAGTGAAAACTATTCATACTTTATATGGCGATAAAATTCTTGATTATAAATACGCAAAATCTAGAAATTTATTAGACGTTCGTAGAACCTTCAAACATGGCCTAAACGCATCAAAAAACTTTCCTATTCAGTCTTTAGCTGCGTCTATTGTAAATAGAGCTATGATTGAAGTTACTAAACTATTTAAACTTCATAATATTGATGGTTATGTGGCTTTACAAGTCCATGATGAAATTACCTGTATAGTGAGAGAAGACCATTCTGAAAAAGCAGCAGAACTGTTAAAACACGCAATGGAACAAACTACTAAGATTAGTGTACCTCTTATTGCAGAACCACAAATCGCCGATAACTGGGCAGATGCAAAATGATAAAAATTAAAATTCCCGATGGTCGAAAGATTAAACCGTCAAAACTTTCAGACCCACTAATCACACTATACAAATATGCTATAAGTCAGGTTTATCCAAATTGGGCGCTTTTTCATAAAACACTTGCAGATTTTATGGCGAGTAAAAATCTTTCAGTTAGTAATTTTTATATGAATAGACATTACTATAATAACGAAATCCGACCGAAAGTTGTAAAGTACTATTTAAAAAATGGTCAATTACTAGGTAGAAGTAATAGAGCTATAAAATCTCATCTAGTTTTTTATAATCTAAGTTACGCTCCTAATTTTGGAGAATACCTAGAAGAAGAACTAGAACCAGGATATATTTATGTTGACCCTACTTAAATATGCAGCATTAGCGGTTAGATTTCTAATACGTCTATTTGATCCTGTATTTTTTAGCTTCGGGCTCTGGGCTGCGATGTCTCATTTTTCTTATAAGGTGAGTTATCTAGAATCTATTACTATGGGAAATAGGGATAGGGCTAATTTAGTAGCCGATACACTAGAAGAATTCAATTTAATGGCGGATAAGCCTATTGTTAAACAATCAGGTTATAGAGCTGTTAATATTTATGATATGCCAGATTGGGTGGATGAACTAGGTCCAGCCATTACATTTAATCCTAATACTAAATTGTTAGGATTGGCACTAGATTTACCCTTTGGATGCATTATTTTCTTGAATAAACATTTAAATAGTGCTAGACTACCTCAAGTAACATTGCATGAATATGTTCATTGTTTTGGTTATAAACATATTGACAATACCGAAGATTTAATGAATGCTGATTATGAAGAAACAGTCGGATTAGATAATATTAAGTCTTGGGCTAATAAACTAGAAAGAACTATGTATGGATGGTAATTTTAAAGAGTTAGAGTATAAATTTAATGCAGATGATATTAAGTTGCAAGAATTTATTCACCTAATGAATACACTAGGTTATCATACTAGAAAAGATACGTCTAGCTGGGATCATTATTACACTAATGCTAATCCTGATGAATTTCAACGTTTTAGAGAATCCGAAACACCGGAGCTAACTAAAAAACGTAAAGTCAAAAGTACAAATAACTGGGACAGGGTAGAAGTAGACTTGCCGCTAGATGCAAAGAAGGTTACAGAAGATATTGTACATGCTTATGTCAGCCTTGATGGGTATAAGAAGAATTTTAGCATTTATAAGTCTTGTTTTATCTTTTGGTTTGACAATGTGAACTATGTATATTATATTACGTATGATACTAATATGAAAGAACTTAATAGATTTATTGAAGTTGAAGTCAATAAAGAAAAAGTAACGGATTTATTGTCACTTAGAGATCAAGAAATAGGATCGTTTAATGGTCCAATCCAAGTTTTAAATGAAGCTGAACAAGCACTTAAATCAATAGGAATTACGCCCCAAAATAGAATGAAGCGTTCATTATTTGAATTATATAGGAGATAACTATGAAATTACTTAACCAACTATCGACAGCTCTATCTGGAGTTACTAATGCTAAATTAAAAGGTAGCATTGGTGATTCTGTAACCAATAATCGAGTACCAACTGTTAGTCAGGTCATTCGATTCTTATATCAATCACGCCGCCGGAGCGATCAATTATTGGCTGCCAAAGTTGAAGGTGTTTACGAAGTT
Source organism: Bacteroidia bacterium (assembly GCA_036562365.1). Classification (GTDB taxonomy): domain Bacteria; phylum Bacteroidota; class Bacteroidia; order CAIKAF01; family CAIKAF01; genus JACVCJ01. The sequence continues at coordinate 2,942 of DATCKI010000094.1, forward strand.
CTAAGGAATCGAATTGATGGTCAACGTCGCAATTCACGTTCTGATGCGGTAGACATCAATGAGTTTCGTCGTTATTTAACATGGCAGAAATAAAAATAAGAAATTCTAAACAAGTAATTATTGTAGATGATAAAGACTTTGAGTTTCTTAGTAAATTATAATGAACCTGCAGGAGCTTACGCAGCTAGAATAACTACTGATGACGGCAGAAAATTTTTAGGGTATTTTAAGACTGAGAGCGGTGCTGCCATAGCATACAACATAGCAGCAAAAACATATCATAAAGAATATGCTAAATTAAATGAGGTAAAGAATGGCAAAAAAGTTTGATCTAAATTCATATAAAGACACATTAAAACTCTCAGCATTAGAACAAAAACCGGATAAGTACGTAGTTTTAAACGAAGAATTACAGGCTTGTTTGGGTTTGCCGGGATTTCCTTTAGGAGATATTACTGAAATTCACGGCGACAGCGATACTGGTAAATCTACCTTACTGCTACATGCGGCTGCTCAATGTCAACAACAAGGTATTTTACCAGTGATGATTATTGTAGAAAAAAAATATCGTAAAGAACGTGCGGAAATGTTAGGATTTGATGAAGACAATGC
>DATCKI010000115.1:0-29455 GCA_036562365.1 Bacteroidia bacterium
AATCTACACCGTAATTGAAACCACGGAATACAATTGAACCTACACAAATAGCAACAATAATACTTGAAATAATATAGAATTTCTTTCTATTCCCTAAGAAATCAAAATTGATATTGGTAAAGGCATCTTTAGTAAAGCCAGTCCAGAATTGAATATCTTGTTTCTTGTCTAATAAGAATTCAAAAATCAAACGAGTTACGAAGATAGCAGAGAACAATGAAGTTATGATACCAAAGAATAATGTAACTGCAAAACCTTTAACCGGGCCAGCACCAAATACCATTAAGATGGTAGCAGTTAAAATAGTAGTTACGTTACCGTCGATAATAGAGCTATATGCTCCTTTATAACCATCAGCTATAGCTGCACGTAATCCTTTACCATTACGTAATTCTTCACGAATACGCTCGAATACAATTACGTTCGCATCAACCGCCATACCAAAGGTTAATACGATACCTGCCATACCAGGTAGAGTTAATGTAGATTTGAAAGAAGCTAATGTTCCTAATAAGAACAATACGTTTGTTAATAAGGCGATATCTGCAATAATACCTGCTTTATTATAGTAAACAGCCATGAAGGTTAATACTAAAATTAAAGCGATACCCATTGAGATTAAACCTGAGTTAATAGCTTGTTGACCTAAAGATGGACCAACAACTGCCTCTTCTATGATATCTGTTGGAGCAGGTAATTTACCAGCTTTTAATACAGTTGCAAGTGTTTTTGCATCTTCGAATGAGAAATTACCTGTGATAGATGAAGATCCATTCGGAATTTTTTGGTTGATGGTTGGTGCACTATACACTTTTCCATCTAATACGATTGCTACAGCCTCTTGTGGAGATTTTGAAGCTTTTTCTTCAGTAATACGAGCCCATTTCTCAGCTCCTTCTTTGTTCATTCTCATGGTAACCATGAAACCTGAACCTGTAGGATTCTTCTCAAATGAAGCGTCAGTTACAACTTCTCCATCCATTAAAGATTTACCCTTACGAGTTTCTTTAATAGTATACATTAATAAGATTGAACCACCAGCCCCAGTCTCCACTTTCGGAGCATACATGATTTTTAAATCACTCGGGAACATTGAGCTAATACGCTTATCTCTAAAATAACCATTGAACTCTGCAGTATCTTTGGTTGAGATATATCCTAAAATTGGACCTGGAACATATTCTCTTTGATTCGTTTCCGGATTTGTCCAAGAATTAAATGCAAATAAACTTAATAATGGATTCGTCTTTTTGAAATCTTCTAATTCTTTAGCCATTTGAGCAGCAGAATCTAAACTAGCCATCGATAATTCTGGCTTCTCAATATCTGCTTTAGTTGAATCAAGATCTTCGGTTTCTGATGAACTTGAAGACTTTTTAATACGAGCTAATTCTGTATCAGCTTTTACAAACTCGTCTACTAAAGTAGTAAAGTTATAAGTCTCATAGAACTCTAACTTTGCTGTTGAACCTAATAAATCACGTACACGCTCCGGATCTGTAACTCCTGGTAATTCTACCAAAATACGATCTTTACCTTGTAAACGTTGAATATTTGGTTGGGTAACACCGAATTGGTCGATACGAGAATTTAAAACCTCAAATGAACGCTCGATAGATTCCTCAGACTCTTTCTTTAATATCGCAATAACTTCGTCGTTAGAAGTCTTAGTGGTAATACTTGTTTGATCTTTATGACCAAAATATTTTGGAGATGCTAATACCACATTCGGGTCTAACTTCTTAATTTCAGCATAAAATAAATCTATAAAGTTACCTCCATTATCTTGCTGCGCCTTGCGAGCATTCTCTAGAGCTAAATTAAAGTTCGCATCATCCGTATTATTGGCAAGTGCTTTTAATAACTTCGGTACTGATACCTCTAAAGTTACGTTCATACCACCTTTAAGGTCTAAACCTAAATTAAGTTGCTGACGTTTTGAGTCATTGTACGTAAAATAGGTGTAGTCTCCGAAAACTTTTTGGTCTCCGATAGAATCTAAGTATGCGCGTTCTTTCGCGGCATCCCCGTTAGCGTGGGCCTTGGCGTCATTTTCTACCTTGCGGGTTACGAAGGTATGTGACAGTGACCATATACTGGCCAATGCCATCAAAACTACCAGGAATTGAATAAATCCCTTATTCTGCATAGTCTTTTAGTGAATTTTAAATATATTGTTCCTAAAATTAAGGGGGCAAATATATCTTTTTGTTTTTTATTTCCCAACTTTGTTCAATATGAATTACTGTATCGTGAAAAAATATTTACTTGTTACATTATTTTACGCTCTTTACTACTCTATTGCGCCTTTTCTAAATACTCTCTACGCGCAAGGGTTTTATCAATTCTCGCCCGCCGACTCTATCCCAGTTTCCCAAAACTCATCCACCCTACCTTTCCCTTGGGCTGGAGGCGTAAACTTTTCTCAGGTTTATAATTTAGATTTGAACTACGACGGTATCCTCGATATAGTCATTTTCGACCGCTCTGGTAACAAAATTCTTCCTTTCCTTCAAACGCAATCTCCACCTAACTCCCAATTTGTTTATGCCCCCCAATTTAAAACCGCCTTCCCTGATAATCTGCGCGATTGGATCGTACTCAAAGACTATAACCAAGACGGGAAAATTGATATTTTCGCCTACTCTAGCGGTGGATGCTCGGTGTACCAAAACGTTGGCTCCGCAGGTACTGGACTTCAATTTCAACTCAAAAAATTCTTACTTCATAGCTTTACTGGACTTATTACGCAATCTATCTTTATCACTTCCGACGATATACCCGGAATTGCCGACATCGACGGAGATGGCGACTTAGATATCCTTACCTTTAATAACCTTGGTCGCTGCGTGCAATACCACCGAAATACTAGCCAAGAACTCTACGGACACTCCGATAGTCTCACTTTTGTTCTTCAATCCGACAATTGGGGCAATTTTTCCGAAGGGATCTCTAATAACACTATTATCTTAAACGATAGCTGCGACTTTAAAGCTGCCAATGCCGACGGTGCTTCTACTTTCTTTCTGTACGACCTAAACAACGACGGTAAAATGGATTGTGTTTTAGGAGACCAAAATTACAATAACCTCATTTTGCTAAAAAATAATGGTACCCCAACCTGGGCCAATATAACACAGGTCGATTATGCTTTCCCTTCCAATAACCTTGCAACCTCTCCCGTTAATTTAACCATATTCCCTGCCGCATTCTATACCGATGTTGATAATGATGGAATTGGAGATTTAGTTGTGTGTCCACAAGGTTATAATAGATCTGAAAATAAAAACAGTGTAATTGTCTACAAAAACATTGGAAGTAATGCTGTGCCTAATTTTCAGTATCAAGAAAATAATTTCTTACAAAAATATATGCTAGATTTTGGAGAAGGGGCTTACCCAGCATTTTTAGACTATAATAATGATGGATTAATGGATTTAGTTGTTGGGAATTATGGATATTTCTTATCTCTACAAAATTATAGTTCGCAATTGGCACTTTACGAAAATATAGGTACAGTTAACCAACCTAAATTCCATTTAGTAACAGATAATTTCGCTAATATCTCTGCCACTGGAATACAAGGAGTTCGACCAACTTTTGGAGATTTAGATGGAGATGGAGATATGGATATGATAATTGGAGAAAAAAATGGTCGAATTCATTACTATAAAAATATTGCAGCTAGTGGTGCCAATGCGCAATTTGTCTTAGAATCGCCAAATTTCATGAATATCCAAACTCAACAATTCTCTACTCCATTTTTATTCGACATGAATGAAGATGGAAAATTGGATTTATTAATTGGAAATATTAGAGGCTGGATAGATTATTACGAGAATAAAGGTACTACACAAAACCCAAGCTTTACAAGTACTCCATCTATACCCAAATTAGGTGGTATCAATGTAATTGATAGCAGCATAAGTCTAAATGGCTATAGTGTTCCATGGGCTATAACGGATGGAAATGATATACACATATTTGTAGGGTCTTATAGCGGAAAAATATCGCATTACAGAAATGTACGCCACAATTTAAATGGACAATTCGATAGAGTAACCAACGAATTAGGTGGAATAAAAAAAATCGGAATGCGTACAGCTCCGGCCATTGCCTATTTAGATGCCGATAATAAATGGGATTTAATAATTGGAAATTATTCGGGTGGATTGAATGCTTATTGGGGTACAGTTTTCAATACTAGTACAGAAAACATACAAGTTGAAACAGAACTAAAATTTTATCCTAATCCAAGTGCAAACTATAGCATTTTAGAATTACCAACTGCAATGAGTGGAGAATATGCAATTTATGACTTATTAGGACGAAAAATTCATGCAGAAAAACACCCCACTTCTGAAAAAATCTTAATAAACACAACTTATTTAAGAGAAGGTAGTTATATATTAAAATGGTCATCTATCAATAATTACCATTATTCAACCTTATTATTTATAGTAAAACACTAGTTTACCACACCCTTTGTGAATGATATTTATATTTTACTTTTGTAAAAAATAAGAGAAATGGAGAATCTTAATACCCAGGAAAAAAAGAAATCTAACAAAGGATTAATTATCGTATTAATTTTATTGCTTCTAGGTTCAATCGCTGCCAATGTATATCAATTCTTTAATACCAAAGAAGTGATTGTAGAGCGCGAAAAAATTGCTGACCAAGTAGATACTTTGGTTGCGCGTAAAGCTGAACTAGAAACAGAAGTTAATAAGATTACTGAAGAATTAAATCAATTCCAAGGTAAAAATGCTGAGTTAGACAGTTTATTGGCTGAAGCAAATGAAAAAATTGAAGCTCAAAAACGCCAAATTGCGGGCTTAATAGATTCTAAACAAGACCATCAAATTCTTCAAGCTCGTTATGATGAGCTTAGAAAATTAAAAGATGAATATTTACGTCAAATTGACCAATTATTAGCAGAAAATAAAGAGTTACGTTATCAAAACACTGAACTTTCGGTTAAAGTTGATAAATTGAATGAAAAGAATAACGAATTAGCTTCTAAAGTTGAAATTGCTTCTGCTTTAAAAATTCAAAATATCAAATTAACTCCTTATAAAGTTAAAGCAAATGGGAAACAAGTAGAAGTGGAAAAAGCTTCTAAAGCTGATAGAATTAACGTTCGCTTTAATGTAATACCTAACAAACTTTCAGCAGAAGGTGAAAAAATTGCATATCTACGTATTATGAATCCACAAGGTTATGTGGTGGCTGATATAAATCAAAGTAATCGCCATTTCTTAACTCGCGATGGGAAAGAACTTCCATATAGCCGCCTAGTTAAATTTGAATACAATGGAGATGCGACTATGGCTGAAGTAAATTGGGAACAAGAAATTTTCACCAAAGGCGTATATAAATTCGAAATTTATATTGATGGTGATTATGCAGGTGGTAATGAAATTACCTTAGACTAAAATGAAATACTCCATTTCAATTCTGCTTTTACTGTGTAGCCTCTTTATGGCTTGCTCTGGTTCGAACTCTAAAAACAAGATTACTGACGGAATCTACAGTAAAGAAGATATGGTAAATATATTAGTTGAACTCCATCTCGTAGAAGCTGCTTACAGAAGTGGTGCTGTCTCGGATAGTGCTAATAAAAATACCAGATTAGTCCAAGCAACCGTTTTAGAACGTTTAGGTACCGATACTTTACAGTTTGATGAGAGTTATAATTATTACTCCTCAAACAGTAAAAAACTAGAAGAAATTTACCAATTGGTGGGCGAAGAACTTACCAAAAGAAAAATTCAATCTTATTAAAAACATGTTTAGAAAATCATTCATAGTTTTAGCTGTATTTGCACTTGGATTAAGCATTGCTTGCAACTCGAACTCTAAAGAGAATTGTACAAAAGAAGTTACTTCTGAATTGGTAAAAGACATAAATCCAAATGGCTCTTCTGAATTGGCTTTACTTATGGAGACTATGTTTGAAAAGTCTAAAACTTGGAAAGAAAATATCGAAAAAGGGGAATCTTTAGGTGAATATCCACCTGAATTCGACCTTCTTAAAACAGCAACTCCAACTCGCGAAAGTGTTAAGAATGAAACTTTCGATCCTTTTGCCGACGATTTTATTAGACGTACCAAAGAATTACTGGAAGCCAAACCAGAAGAGCAAAAAGCTAAATTCGATTTATTGGTCGACGGCTGTATGAATTGCCACACAACCATGTGTACAGGACCTGTAAAGAGAATTAAATTACTTCAGAAATAATAACTGTTTTAAATTTTAGTAAGCATCGTTTATCGATGCTTTTTTTTGGCATCTAATTCTGCAATAAATCGAATATTAATTAAACTGTTTAACTCCCATTTAGTAATTAACCCAATTACCTTTCTAATGTTTCCTTTGACTAACTCCTAATTAAACACCTGTATATACAAGCTAAATCCATTATTCCATATCCCTATTAAAACAAAAAAACCGCCTCAAAAGAGACGGTTTTAATTTAAAATAGAGTTTTACTTTTTGCTATTTAGAAACAACTAGTTTCTTAGCAACCCAGCTAGTTCCATTAATTTGAACCATTACTTGGTAAACACCTGCACTTAAAGTATGAACAGGTATAACTGAAGCAGACTCCATGATTTCGTTTGCTTGTACATAAACAGCTTTACCTGTCATATCAACAACTTTCACAGATGTGATTTTTTGACCATTTTCTGAAATTAAGTATGCTTCGAAATTTGCAGGATTTGGATACAATTTTAATCCTTCAGCAATTTCAACTTCAGAAATTTCTGTAGTACCATTGCCTCCATTACCACCACTTCCGCCGCTACCAGTAGTACATAATACTTTAAATATGGTATGTGTGAAGTTATTGTTATACGATTCTACATAACTATGCCAAGTTCCATCTGAATATTGTTCATAACCTGTAGTTCCTGAAACGATACCAGCATCTGTAGTATATAATGCTAAAGTGGAACTTCCAGTAGGTAATACAACTCCAGCAAAGAAGTCGCCATTAATAGTAATTGGATTTGAAGATAAATCTAAAGCTATCATATTACCACCAGTTGGAATATTAGAAAGTGGTGCAGAAACTGAAGCTAATTCAGTACCTGGAGTTCCATTAGCACCATTTGCATTCCAAACTTTTAAAGTAGCATTACCATTACCCGACTTAGCAGCAAAAGCATATAATACAGCTTTTAGCTGTGAACCTGATGCATTACCAGTGAATTTTTCAGCTTTAGCTAAATCGCCATAATTATTATTTCCTGCTAAATAACCACCATTATTTTGTAATTGAATAATATATGGCTGATGAGTTCCAATGATGAAGTTTCCAGTAGTATCACATCCAGAAGTGCTACCTCCTCCGTTGTTTCCGCCACCGCCATTACATGCATTGCGGCCATCTAAGGTCGTTACACCTGTATTTCCTGGATCTAACCACGGTTTTAATTGAGTGGCATTCGTACTTCCTGCAGATGCCCATGAATATGAGAATTTTCCATATACATCAGGACTATTAGGAGATGAACAATAAGATAAACCACCCGTTAAATCACCTACAATACGTCCAGCTGAATTAAATAATGGACTACCAGAAGATCCACCTTCAGTAACTCCATGCCCATTAGCAGTACTATTCCATCTTACTTCCCAGTGTGTACCTGAAGGTTGACCATTCCAACTTGAATTGGTCGCCGCATTATTAAATGTAGATACTTTTTTAATATCACCTGAAGGATGGTGAAAACCTAAGCCACTTGAAGGTGCAGTAGTGCTTCTATCCCAACCAGCATAATACACATTATAAGATGCAGGAATAGAACTACTTAATTCTACTAATAAGAAATCACTCTTTGTTACGTCCGAAACAGTTCCGCTTGCTGCTCTCTTAGTACATCCAGTTAATACTTGATCATCATATCCAGTTGCTTGCTGATATGTAGGATTTGGACAATTAGGAGACTCCCAGTTAAAATAGAATTTCCATTGTGCCATATTTGATGCACTCGCAGCAGCACCACAATGCTGAGCTGATAAGATATAATTTTTACAGTCGTTAGCCGTATTATTAATTAATGCTCCAGAACAGAATCCTACCAGAGTGCCTTCTTTTACCATAATCTTAACGACAGAACGACGTTGATCTGATTTATTAGCACCTTCAGAACAGTTTGAATTTGGATGACAAGTTTCCGCATCTCCAAATTCATTAATACGTTTTTCTATACCAGATTTTTCACGGAAATAATAACCGACACCTTCAACTTCGATTTTAGGATTTCCCTTTACATCTGCAGGTTGGTAATATTCTAAAACAACCTTTTCACCAGATACAAAACTTGTTGAATAAGCTTTAGTTTCAACATTATCGTTTTGGAATTCTGGATTTGAGTAAACTCCAGTTTCAGGATTATATACGAAAACTACTGCTCCTTTAGGAATTTCGTAATGACTAAATAAAAATGATAAACCAACAGCACCAGGAGATTCTACTTGAAGTCTCCATAACTTACCTCCATCTTCTAAAGTTGTCCAAGTTCCAGCTGAAACTAAATCTGCCGTAAAAGGCATAATTTTAGCCACTACATACATATGTCCATCTTTACCAGAATTAAGTTTTAAAGTATTTAATTCCGATTCAGAAGGGGCATCAACCCGCTCACTCTTTAGTTCTTTAACTAAAGCTTTGTCAGCAAGTCCGCGAGGGGAATACATAAACAAGTTCTTCTGACTAAAGCCAAATAAACTTGAGCCTAGAGCTAATATAGCTCCTAAAAAGTAATGTTTATTCATAGCACAGGTATTGTATATTTAGGTTACTTTACTCCCAGATTTATAATGAATTGGTTTGTTAATTTAAACTTATACTACAAGGATTGGGGAGTTTTCATATAGGAGGATAATGGGCACCAATGTAGATAAAAAAAATAAAAAAGCTAATCTTAAGATTAGCTTTTTTTAGATTAATTTGCCTTTACAAATGGAATTATTTTAGCTCCATCTGAATTATACATTTTTATATAATAAATTCCAGGTTTTAAATCTTGCGTTGAAATTTGCGAATTAACAAAAGCTCTATCTTCTAATATCTGCCCCGAAACATTCATTATACTATAATTTCCTTTCCATAATTCCGGAGCTATAATATTTACGTAATCTTGCACTGGATTAGGATATAAAGCAAACCCAGAATTTACTGCATCTTCTAATCCTGTATTACCAACACAAATATAGCTTGTCTTCGTTTCTGTATCAGAACCAGCTGCATTACTTGCAGTTAAACTTATAGTATAACAACCATAATTCCCAAAACGTATCCCAACATATTGACTACTTGCATTTCCTAAACTATAAAACCAACCCGTTCCTGGTGAAATAGACCAAGAATAACTAGTGGGATGATTGGTAGCTGTACTTACAAACTTCACTAATGTATTAGGAGTAATCCAATTCTGATCTGATGTAAAATCTACCTCAGGTGGTAATGCAGAACTACATGCATCACGTCCATTTAAGGTATTCGGATTAGAATTAATGGGATCTAACCAAGGTTTTAATTGTCGGTCTGCACTACTACCAGCCGAACTCCAACTATATGCAAATTTCCCATAAGCATCTAATCCATTTGTATTAGAACAAAATGAGCCACCACCACTTAAATCTCCAATAATACGGCCATTTGCATCAAATAAAGGACTTCCAGATGAACCCCCTTCTGTTACTCCGTGGCCATTTGTTGTAGCTGCCCATTTAACAGCCCAATGCGTATTAGGTGTTCCAGACCAACTTGTACTTCCTAAAGATGTTGTATAGGTGGAAATCTTTTTAACGTCGCCACTTGGATGATGAATTCCTACACCCGAATTTGACCCTACATTTTGCTTATTCCAACCTGCATAATGGACATTATACGATGCAGGTATAGGTTTAATTAATTCTATTAGTAGAAAATCACTGGTATTTATATTAGATGTATTTCCACTAGATGCTCTAAATATAGCCCCAGTTTGATATTGATCATCTATAGTTGGTACAGTGCCAATATTAGGGGTTAAACAAGATGGAGTTTGGAAATTAAAATAAAATCCCCACTGACTAAAATTTGCTTCTGAAGCTCCAGCACCACAATGCTGCGCAGTAAGAACATAATTTTTACAATCTTCGGCTGTATTATTTACCAAAGCCCCTGAACATAAACCAATGTTTGGACCGTCTTTCACTACTATCTTAACCACAGCTCTTTTCTGGTTTGCCCATGAATTTCCTTCCGGACAATTTACATTCACTTGACATGCATCAGAGGTGCCATATTCCCCTAAACTTTTTTGAGCATTTGAAATAGCATTATTTCCTAGATAAGCTACCTCAGAAATATCTGCAAAAAAATTATCAGTAACCCCGTTCGGAAAATGAACTTCAAGCACCGAACGCTCTCCGGCAACTATACCTGTGGCGAATTGTTCGGTTAGGATATCATCAGCAAAGAATGGTCCTGAGATTTTGTTCGATTCAAGCGAACGAAGATACATGGATGCTCCTTTAGGTAATACAAGTTTATCGAAGTAAACTATAGTACCAGCAGCATCTGGAGCGTAAATTTCATAGCGCCAAACGAGTTCTTTATCGTTTAGCTTAACATAACGTCCAGCATTTTCTGAAGTATGTTTTGGAGTAGATTGTGTTTGTCCAATAATAAACATACCATCCTTTTGGTTACTTTTAGAAAAATAGTGGTTTTTACTCAGAACAAAATCAGGTTCTTGAGCAAATGCGGAAGAAGTAAAAACAAAATAGGTGGATAATAAAATTAACTGTGCAAACTTACATTTCATGAATGCAAGTTACAGACTTGAAACGAACTCGTCAAATAAATAACGAGAATCGTGTGGGCCTGCAAATGCTTCTGGGTGATACTGCACACTAAAAACTGGTTTGTTCTTAATGCGAATTCCCGCTACAGTTCCGTCATTCAAATGGGTATGAGAAATTATGATATTCTCAGGCACATTATCATTTTTTAACGCAAAACCATGATTTTGAGATGTAATTTCACCTTTTCCTGTAATATTATTTAAGATAGGATGATTAATACCTCTGTGGCCTTTAAACATTTTAAATGTTTCCATACCTACAGCCCGTCCTAATAATTGGTGTCCTAAACAAATACCGAAGATTTTTTTGTCTTTAGCAATAAGCTCTTTAACCAGTTCCACAGTAGCATCCATAGAACCTGGATCACCCGGACCATTAGAGATAAGGAAACCATCAGGATTCCAAGCTTCCATTTCAGCCACGCTAGTATTCATAGGGAATACTTTAACAAACACATTGCGTTGGGTAAGGCATCTAACGATATTTTCTTTCACTCCTAGGTCAAGAAGAGCTACTTTTTTAGGGGCATTTTCGTTTCCTTGGGTATATGCTTCTTGAGTAGTAACTTTAGAAGAAAGTTCCAAACCTTGCATAGAAGGGATTTGAGCCATTATTTCTTTAAGTTGGGCAGTATCGAACACTTCAGAGCTTAATATAGCATTTTGAGCGCCTGCATTACGAATATGACGTACTAGCGCGCGAGTATCGATGCCATAGATAACTAAAGTATTAGATTCTTCAAGAAAATTCTGAAGTGAACCATCTGCTTTATAGCGAGAGTATTTTTCAGAGAAGTTCTTACATATAAGACCTGAGATTTTAACACCATCGGATTCAACTTCAGCGGCATACACACCATAATTACCGATATGAGCGGTATTCATGATAAGAATTTGTTGAAAATAAGATGGGTCAGTGAAAGTTTCTTGGTAACCGGTCATTGCGGTATTGAAACAGATTTCACCCGTAGTAGTTCCTAATTTGCCAGCAGCAAATCCTTCAAACATGGTACCATCTTGTAGGTACACAATTCCTTTTTTTGGTATAGAAAACTTCATAATTTCAGAGTACAAAAAAAAAGGATAAATCAATACGATTTATCCTTTTTATAAAATTTTTATAACAATGTTAGATTAAGCATTGGTATCCTCAGCTTGTTCGTTATTGTTAGAATCTTCAGCTTTAGGCGCTTCAGTAGATTTAGCAGCTTTAGCTTTACCAGAAGAACGACGAGTACGTTTTTTAGAAGCACCAGCGTTTTTAGTGTAAGTAGTGTTAAAGTCAACTAATTCAATGATAGCCATTTCAGCACCGTCACCTGGACGTACACCTAATTTAATGATACGAGTGTAACCACCTGGGCGGTTAGCAACTTTAGCACCCACTTCTCTGAATAATTCTGCTACCGCGAATTTATTTTCAAGGTAAGAGAATACAACACGACGAGAGTGAGTAGTATCATCTTTAGATTTAGTAATTAGAGGCTCAACGTATTTACGTAAAGCTTTCGCTTTAGCAACAGTAGTAGTAATACGTTTGTGCATAATTAATTGTGCAGCCATGTTCGACAATAAAGCCTTACGGTGGCTAGCGGTACGACCTAAGTGGTTAATTTTTTTACCGTGTCTCATAATTTTAATTTCGTAAGTAACGGTTAACTAGAAAACGTATCGCGATTAGCTAGTCACCTATTACGTCATTTATACATTTAAAAAAAGCGATACTAGTCTTTATCTAATTTAAATTTAGAAACGTTCATACCGAAGTGAAGGTTTTTAGAACGAACTAATTCTTCCAACTCCATAAGAGACTTTTTACCGAAGTTACGGAACTTCAATAGGTCATTTTTATTGAAAGAAACAAGTTCACCTAAAGTTTCTACATCAGCAGCTTTAAGACAGTTCAATGCACGAACGCTAAGGTCCATATCAACTAACTTAGTTTTAAGAAGTTGACGCATATGAAGAGCTTCTTCATCAAATTCTTCAATTTGAGCTTTTTCTTCGATGTCAAGCGTGATACGCTCATCAGAGAATAGCATAAAGTGTTGAATTAAGATTTTAGCAGCTTCTTGTAAAGCATCTTTAGGGTTAATAGAACCATCGGTTTCGATATCAAGAACTAACTTTTCGTAATCTGTTTTTTGTTCTACACGATAGTTTTCGATCGCGTATTTAACATTACGGATTGGCGTAAAGATAGAGTCGATAAAGATGGTACCAACTTCAGCTCCACTCACTTTATTTTCTTCCGCAGGCACATAACCACGACCTTTAGAGATCATGAATTCCATTTCGAATTTAGTACCTGGTTCAAGATGACAAATAATTAAGTCAGGATTAAGAACTTGAAAGCCGCTGGTAAATTTACCAAGGTCACCTGCAGTAAGTTTATCCCCACCTGTGAAATTAACAGTAACTCTTTCGTTATCTAAAATTTCGATTTGACGTTTAAAACGTACTTTTTTCAGGTTAAGAATTATTTCGGTAACATCTTCGGTAACGCCTTTCAACGAAGAGAATTCGTGCGAAGCGCCTTCAATTTTAACTCCTGATATGGCAAAACCTTCTAAAGAAGAAAGCAAGATACGACGAAGGGAATTACCAATAGTGATTCCGTAACCTGGTTCAAGAGGGCGGAATTCAAATTTACCCTTGAAATCGTCGGATTCAAGCATTATAACCTTATCAGGTCTTTGAAAATCAAGAATAGCCATATTTATGACGTTTATAATGTTATTATTTAGAGTACAATTCTACGATGAGCTGTTCTTTAATATTTTCTGGGATTTGCTCACGCACTGGACGCGCCACGAATGAACCAGAAAGAGTAGCTGCATCGAATGTAACCCAGTCAAGTTTTGCACTAGCAGTTGCTACAGAAGCAGTAACAACAGATAAAGTTTTAGATTTTTCACGAACTGCCACTACTTCACCTGGACGTAAAATACGGCTAGGGATGTTACAAACTTCACCATTAACAGTAATGTGAGCATGAGTAACTAACTGGCGAGCTGCGCGACGTGTAGGTGCGATACCCATACGATACACAACATTATCTAAACGGCTTTCGCAAAGTGCTAATAAGTTCTCACCAGTAATACCTTTCATGCGGTTAGCATGCTCGAATAAACGACGGAACTGACGTTCTAGAACTCCGTATATATATTTAGCTTTTTGTTTCTCTTGTAATTGGATCGCGTACTCAGACTGTTTGCGACGGCGTTTTGAAGGACCGTGCATACCTGGAGCGTAGTTCTTACGTGTAAGAGCTTTATCAGGACCAAAGATTGGTTCCTTAAATTTACGAGAAATTTTCGATTTGGGACCTCTATATCGTGCCATAATATTTTACTACTTATTAATGATTAAACTCTACGTTTTTTAGGAGGACGACATCCATTGTGTGGGATTGGAGTCACATCCACGATTTCAATCACTTCGATATTTTCCTGAGCAATTGTACGGATCGCTGATTCACGTCCTGCTCCTGGTCCTTTCACGTAAACTTTTACGCTACGAAGTCCTAATTCATACGCTGCTTTTGCTGCATCTGAGGCAGCCACCTGAGCTGCATAAGGGGTGTTCTTTTTAGAGCCCCTAAAGCCCATTTTACCTGCAGATGACCAAGTAATAACTTGACCTGCAGAGTTCGTCAACGAAATGATAAGGTTATTGAATGTAGCACTAATGTGTGCCTCACCACGTGGTTCAATTTTCACCTTCTTTTTCGTTACCTTTCCTTTAGCCATTTTGCTTCTTATTTATTATTTAGTAACTTTTTTCTTGTTAGCAACAGTCTTACGTTTACCCTTACGAGTACGTCCGTTTGTTTGGGTTTGTTGACCACGTAATGGTAAGCCCACACGGTGACGAACTCCACGGTAACAACCGATATCCATCAAACGTTTAATGCTCAATTGAACCTCTGAACGTAATTGACCTTCTACTTTGATCTCATTATTGATCATTGTACGAATTGCAGTCAACTGTTCGTCATTCCAATCTTGAACTTTAACATTCTCGTCGATTCCACACTGCGCTAAAATACGCTTTGAGGTAGAAAGACCTATTCCATATATGTAGGTCAATCCAATTACGCCTCTCTTGTTCTTTGGTAAATCAATACCTGATATCCTTGCCATAATTCTTTAAAATGACTTTTAATAATTACCCCTGACGTTGTTTAAAACGTGGGTTCTTCTTGTTGATTACATAAAGCGTACCTTTGCGTCTTACAATCTTGCAATCCGCACTTCTTTTCTTTATGGATGCTCTAACTTTCATAATAGTTATTTATATCTGTATGTAATTCTTCCTTTTGTTAAGTCATACGGAGACATCTCAACCTTTACCTTATCACCAGGTAAAATCTTGATGTAGTGCATGCGCATCTTACCAGAAATATGAGCCGTAATTACATGCTCATTTGCAAGCTCTACTCGAAACATTGCATTTGATAACGCTTCGATTATCGTACCGTCTTGTTCTATTAGTGGTTGTTTTGCCATAGGGCTACTTCAACTATGTTTTTATTGTTTTTAATACTCTCTTCTATCAACCTAAAATCGGATAATATATCCGGTCCTTGCTCGGTTATCGCAACTGTATGCTCAAAATGGGCTGAAGCTTTTCTATCTCGAGTTACTATTGTCCATCCATCCGATAAACTTAATACCTCCTTCTTCCCTAAATTGATCATAGGCTCAATTGCTATAACCATCCCAGCTTTAAGTAATGGTCCGTTTCCAGGACGTCCATAATTTGGCACCTCTGGTGCCTCATGTAAATTCGTCCCAATCCCATGACCAACTAGCTCTCTAACCACACTACAACCATGACTTTCAGCATAATGTTGTATTGCATGTGATAGGTCACCTAGTCTTTTTCCCGGGGCGGCAAAGGTAATACCTTTTTTCAAAGATTCCAAAGTTACTTTCAATAAATTGATATTTTCTTCTGAAATCCCTGGCATTGCAAAGCTATATGCCGAATCGCCATAATAACCATTCATCAATACTCCGCAATCCACTGATACTATATCACCTTCTTCGATTACTCTATTACCTGGAATCCCGTGTACGACTTCCTCATTTACAGAAATACATAAACTACCGGTAAAACCATGATAACCCTTGAAAGCTGGAATACCACCATTATCTCTGATAAACTCTTCTGCGATTTTATCAAGTTCTATGGTTTTCATTCCTGGTTGCAGAAATTTCGCAACTTCTGCATGAGTTTTGCTTACAAGCAAAGAACTTTGTCGGATCTTTTCGATCTCCTCGTTAGATCTTAAATTAACTTTAGCCACTTATTATAATCCGCTTTGAGAGGCAACAGATCTGCCTTTAATTTTACCAGTTTTCATTAATCCATCATATTGACGCATTAATAAATAACTTTCAATTTGTTGCAGAGTATCTAATACTACACCCACCATAATCAATAGTGATGTACCACCAAAGAAATATGCGAATGCAGAGTTAATTCCTACAAGAGAAGCAAATGCTGGTAAGATAGCGATTAATGCAAGGAAAATGGAACCTGGTAAGGTAATTTTAGACATTACATTATCGATATAATTAGCAGTATCAATACCCGGACGAATACCAGGGATGAAACCACCAGCACGTTTTAAGTCTTCTGCGTATTGATTAGGATTTACACTTATTGCAGTATAGAAATAAGTGAATAAAATAATCATAATCGCAAACGCGAAGTTATACCAGAAAGAAGTATAATCTGTAAAGTTACGAGCGAACCAGTTACCATCGCCACCAGCAAAACCTGCCAAATAGATTGGCACGAACATAATAGCCTGCGCGAAGATAATAGGCATAACACCTGCTTGATTAACTTTTAAAGGTAAATAGTCGCGAGAACCTTGTTGAAGAGGAGTACGACCTCCAGATACAACACGTTTAGCGTATTGTACAGGGATTTTACGTACACCTTGAACGAGTAGTATAGACGCAATAATAACGGCTAAAAGCACTACTAATTCGAAGATGAACATAATAAGTCCACCACCATCAGGACCCATTTTAGATCCTAATTCAACGAATAAGGCACCCGGTAAGTTAGCGATAATACCAATCATAATAAGGAGAGAAATACCATTTCCAATTCCTTTATCGGTAATACGTTCACCTAACCACATACAGAACATGGTACCAGCCACTAAAGTGATCACAGCCATAACTAACCATAGTGCACCTTCAGGACGAGCGCCAGGATTCACGTAAGTGAAAATATAACTTGGAGCTTGAACAGCAGTAATAGCGATTGTTAGTACACGGGTAATTTGGTTAAGGCGGTTACGACCACTCTCTCCATCTTTTTGCAATTTTTGGAAATAAGGCACAGCAATACCCAATAATTGCACAATAATTGAAGCAGAGATATAAGGCATAATACCTAATGCAAATACAGACGCACGCGTAAATGCACCTCCTGTAAAGTTAGATAAAATATCGATGATAGTACCACCGTCGCCAGCACCAGATTCAAGACGAGTTGAATCTACGCCTGGAAGAACGATATAAGAACCAAGACGATATATAAGAATTAAACTGAGGGTCGTAATAATACGAGTCCTCAGTTCTTCAATTTTAAAGATGTTACGAATAGTAGTAATAAAACCTTTCATCCATTAAATTTTTTCAGCGGTTCCACCTGCAGCCTCGATAGCTTTAATAGCTGATTGCGAGAAAGCATGTACTTTAACGGTAACTTTAGCTTTTAATTCGCCACGACCTAAAACTTTAACTAGATCGCGTTTAGAAACTAAACCGTGAGCAATTAACGTATCAATATCAATAGCATTTAAATTATGATTCTCAGCAAGAGATTGAAGAGTATCAAGATTTAAAGATTTATATTCAACACGGTTAATATTTTTGAAACCGAATTTAGGGATACGGCGTTGCAAAGGCATTTGACCACCCTCGAAACCTTTTTTACGAGAATATCCAGATCTCGATTGTGCACCTTTATGTCCACGAGTAGACGTACCGCCACGACCAGAACCTTGACCGCGACCAACGCGCTTACTGCTACCTAAAGAGCCTTCTGCTGGTTTTAAAGTATGTAAATTCATTTTAATCTACGTATTAAATTTCTTCAACTTTAACTAAATGTTCAACCGTACGAACCATTCCTAAGATTTGAGGAGTAGCTGTTTTTTCAACAGCATGATTCAATTTACGTAAACCTAGGGCAACCAAAGTTCTTTTTTGGTTTTCAGGTCTTCCGATCCCACTTTTAACCTGGGTAATTTTAATTTTCTTTTCAGACATGACCAAAAATATTTTAACCGTTGAATACTTTATCGATATTTACCCCACGTTGTTGAGCGATGGTATAAGCGTCGCGTAATTGAGCTAGGGCATAGAAAGTTGCTTTAACCACGTTGTGCGGGTTAGAAGAACCTTTAGACTTAGCAAGTACGTCTTTTACACCAACAGTTTCAAGCACTGCACGCATAGCACCACCAGCGATAACTCCGGTACCACTTGCAGCTGGCTTCATGAAAACGCGAGCGCCTCCAAATTTAGCAGCTTGTTCGTGTGGAATTGTTCCTTTAATGATAGGAACTTTAATTAAATTTTTCTTAGCGTCTTCAGCACCTTTAGAGATAGCGTCGGTAACCTCATTAGCTTTACCTAAACCATAACCAACAACACCGTTTTCGTTTCCAACAACAACGATAGCTGAGAAGCTAAAGTGACGACCACCTTTAGTAACTTTAGTTACACGATTAATGGCTACCAAACGATCTTTAAGTTCGATGTCACCGTTGGTTTTAATGCGTTTTATATTTGTATTTGCCATAATTTCAGATTAGAATTGGATTCCACCTTCACGAGCGCCTTCAGCTAAAGCTTTAACACGTCCGTGATACAAATAACCGTTACGATCGAATTTTGCTTTAGTGATACCAGCAGCTACTGCTTTTTCACCTAATTTTTTACCAACTGCGGTAGCAATTTCGATTTTAGTTCCTTTTACAGATGCTAATTCTTTATCGCGAGAAGAACAAGCTAAAAGAGTTACACCTTTCTGGTCATCGATAAGTTGAGCATAAATTTCTTTATTGCTACGGAACACACTGATACGAGGAGCTTCAGCTGTACCTTTCACAATGCGACGGATACGCAATTTGATTGAAGACCTTCTATTTATATTTGTATTTGCCATTTTATGCAAGTTTTCTATGATTATTTACCAGCAGATTTACCAGCTTTTCTGCGAACTTCTTCACCAGCAAAGCGAATACCTTTTCCTTTGTATGGTTCAGGTTTACGCATTGAACGGATTTTTGCAGCTACCTGACCAACCAATTGTTTATCGTGAGATACTAATGTGATAACAGGTGCTTTACCCTTTTCAGATTTAGTTTCTACTTTTACTTCAACTGGAATCTCAAACAATATTGTATGAGAGAAGCCAAGGTTTAATTCTAACATTTGACCTTTAGCTTCAGCACGGTAACCCACACCGATCAGCTCTTGCTCTTTCTTGAAACCCTCTGATACTCCGATTACCATGTTATTAATCAATGAACGGTATAAACCATGCATTGCTTTATGGCGTTTTTGTTCGGTAGCACGCTTCAATTCAATAGTATTACCTTCTTGTTCGATTGTAATACCTGGATCGAGAGTTTGTTTTAGTTCGCCTTTAGGACCTTTTACAGTTACCACGTTATTTTCGCTAACGGTAACAGTAACTCCTGCAGGAACAGTTATGGGTAATTTACCTATACGTGACATGTTAATTCAATTTCTTAATAAACGTAACACAATACTTCGCCCCCTACGTTCAATTCGCGGGCTTTTTTATCACTCATTACACCTTTAGAGGTAGAAAGGATAGCTATACCCAATCCATTTAATACTCTAGGGATTTCATTCGCACCTTTATACAAACGTAAACCTGGAGTACTTACGCGCTCAATTTTTTGGATAGCGCACTCTTTAGTTACTGGATGATATTTTAATGCAATTTTAATTACATCTTGGTGTTTTCCTTTTTCGAACTTATAGTTCAAAATAAAACCTTTATCAAAAAGGATTTTAGTAATATCCTTTTTAAGGTTTGAAGCAGGCACCTCAACAACTCTATGACGAGCGTTAGCTGCGTTGCGTATTCTGGTTAGAAAATCTGCTATTGGATCCATTTTCTTCTATTATATCTTGATTACCAACTTGCTTTTTTAACTCCTGGGATTAGTCCAAAGTTTGCCATTTCACGGAATTGGTTACGACAAATTCCGAATTGACGCATATAACCTTTAGGACGTCCTGTTAACTTACAACGATTATGTAAACGCTCTTTAGCAGAGTTTTTAGGCAACTGTTGTAATTTGAACTGTGCTTCCATTTTTTCTTCGAAAGAAGCTTCTGGATTAGCGATTACAGCTTTTAAAGATTCACGTTTTCCTTGATAACGATTATTCAAGTAAGCACGTTTTCTTTCTCTGGCTTTCATTGATTCTTTTGCCATAGTCTATTAGCTCTTTTTTATGTTATTAAAAGGCATACCAAATTCTTTTAACAAAGCATATGCTTCGCTATCATTTTTCGCTGTAGTTACGAAAGTAATGTCCATACCATTAATACGGCTTACTTTATCGATATCAATCTCAGCGAAGATGATTTGTTCGGTAACTCCCATTGTGTAGTTTCCACGGCCATCAAAACCTTTAGAACTTACACCTTTGAAGTCACGAATACGAGGCAAAGATATAGATAATAAACGATCTAAGAACTCGTACATACGATCTCCACGAAGAGTAACTCTAGCTCCGATTGGAACACCTTTTCTCAATTTGAAGTTAGAGATATCTTTTTTCGATTTTGTAGGAACAGCCTTTTGACCAGCAATAAGACTCATTTCAGCTACAGCTGTATCGATAAGACGTTTGTCAGCAACAGCAGCACCCATACCTTGATTTAATACAATCTTAGTAATTTTTGGTACCTGCATTACATTTTTGTATTGGAATTGTTCTTTTAAAGCAGGAACAACTTCTTCTACGTATTTGGTTTTTAATCTGGGCGTATTCATTATTTAATTACCTCCCCTGATTTTTTAGTTATTCTAACAGACTTTCCGGTTTTTTCGTCTTTTGATCTACTAATGCGAGAAGCCTTACCGGATTTTGGCTCAATCAACATTAATTTGCTAACGTGAAGAGGAGCTTCCTTCTCAACGATGCCACCATTTGGATTTTGTGCAGATGGTTTAGTATGACGTTTAACCATATTAACACCTTCTACAATAGCGGTAGCATTTTTAACGCTAACTTTAGAGATAGTTCCTTGAGAACCTTTATTGTTCCCAGAGATAACTACTACTTTATCACCTTTTTTTACGTGCAGTTTCATTTTCTATCTATAAATTAAAGCACTTCTGGTGCTAATGAAACGATTTTCATGTATTGTTTTTCGCGTAATTCACGAGCAACTGGTCCAAAGATACGAGTTCCACGCATCTCACCCTGGTTGTTTAAAAGAACTACCGCGTTATCGTCGAAACGGATATAAGATCCATCGGTACGGCGGACTTCTTTTTTCGTACGAACTACTACTGCTTTGGTAACTTGACCTTTCTTTACGTTACCACTTGGAATGGCATCCTTAACAGTCACCACCACAGTATCACCAAGGCGGCCATAACGCTTAGCAGTTCCACCTAACACGCGGATAACTAGAACTTCTTTTGCGCCACTGTTATCGGCCACAGTACATCTACTTTCTGATTGTATCATGATTACTTAGCCTTTTCAATTATTTCAACTAATCGCCAGTTTTTCAATTTGCTCAAGGGGCGAGTTTCCATGATGCGTACGGTATCACCGATTCCGCATTCAGCTTTTTCATCGTGAGCATAAAACTTCTTAGAAGTCTTTACGAATTTACCATAAAGCGGGTGCTTAACCTTACGCTCTACGCTTACCACGATGGTTTTATCCATTTTATTGGAAGTAACTACTCCAATTTTTTCTTTTCTAATATTTCTTACCGATTCTGACATTTCGAGATCGTTTTAAGATGATTACTGTACAGTATTTTTACGGCTGTTTAACTCGGTCATCAAAGTTGCCACTGAACGACGAACTTTACGGATTAACATTGGGTTCTCTAGTGGAGAAATTGCATGAGTAATCTTTAACTTCGTTAATTCTGCTTGCAACTCTGCTAATTTATTTTGTAAATCAGCTACTGAAAGTTCTTTATATTCTGCCTTTTTCATTTTCTACTTCAATTTAATTAGGCTACATAATCTCTTCTAACCAAGAACTTAGTCTTCACCGGTAACTTTTGTGCGGCCAAACGTAAAGCTTCTTTGGCAGTTTCCATGTCAACTCCTTCTACTTCGAACATAATACGGCCAGGTTTTACTACAGCTGCCCAGTATTCTGGTGCACCCTTACCTTTACCCATACGTACTTCTGCCGGTTTGGTAGTTATTGGTTTGTCAGGGAATATTCGAATCCATACTTGACCTTCCCTTTTCATATAACGGTTTAACGCTACACGAGCCGCTTCGATTTGACGGCTGTTTAACCAAGCCGTTTCTAAAGACTTAAGAGCAAAGGATCCAAAAGCGATGTCGGTACCACGCTGTGCGTTACCTTTCATGCGTCCTTTCTGAACCTTTCTGTATTTTACACGTTTAGGCGATAACATTTTAAAAGCCTCAATTTACTGTTAATGACTCAATTATTTTTTCTTTTTACGTCCTTGGTTTCCACCTGCATTATTACCTGCTGGTTTACGAACTTTTGGATTTCCTACGTTTGGAGATAAATCACGTTTACCATAAACCTCTCCTAAACAAATCCAAACTTTTATACCAATACGGCCGTAAGTTGTGTGTGCTTCTGCAACTGCATAGTCGATGTCAGCACGGAATGTATGTAGTGGTGTTCTACCTTCTTTGAAGATCTCTGAACGTGCCATCTCTGCTCCGCCTAAACGGCCAGAAATATTCACTTTCATACCTTCTGCTCCCATACGCATTGCTGATGATAAAGCAGCTTTAATTGCGCGACGGTACGCTACACGTCCCTCGATTTGACGAGCGATTGAATCTGCTACTAAGCGTGCATCAATCTCTGGACGTTTAATTTCGAAGATATTAATTTGAACCTCTTTACCAGTTACTTTGCGTAACTCTTCACGTAATTTATCCACTTCTTGACCACCTTTTCCGATGATAATACCCGGACGAGATGTGTGAATTGTTACTGTGATTAATTTCAAAGTACGCTCGATAACAACTTTTGATACACCGGCTTTATTTAAGCGGGCATTGATATATTTACGGATTTTGTAGTCTTCTACGATTTTGTCAGCATAGTTATTACCACCAAACCAGTTAGAATCCCAACCTTTGATATATCCTAATCTTGTTCCTATTGGATTAGCCTTCTGTCCCATTCGAATGTATGATTAAGCGTTAGCTACTTTTGAATTATTAATTAATTGTTCTTTAATCTCAGGATTAGTTGTATCTACTGAAAGATGAACATGGTTCGATCTTTTACGGATACGGTGTGCTCTTCCCTGAGGTGCAGCTTGAATACGCTTCAACATGCTTCCTTCGTCTACACGAATTTCAGAAACAATCAATGAACTATCCGCAGCACTAAGACCTGATTTAGCCTCGAAGTTAGCGATTGCACTCTTTAAAAGTTTAAATAAACGTGGTGCAGCTTCTTTATTGGTGTGTGCCAAAATATCAAGCGCTTTGTTTACTTCTACTCCACGAATAATATCGGCTACTAAACGCATTTTGCGAGGTGACGTAGGCACGTTACGTAATACAGCCCAATATTTGGTCTTGTTCGCCTCTTTACGTTTGTCGGCTGCTATTTTTTTTCTAGCTCCCATAGTATATTAAAGCCTTAAATTATTTCTTTTTATTTCCAGAGTGACCTCTCCAGTTACGAGTAGGAGCGAATTCACCCAATTTATGTCCAACCATATTCTCAGTTACGAAAACTGGAATAAATTTATTTCCATTATGAACTGCAATAGTATGACCTACAAAATCTGGTAGAATCATAGAAGCACGAGACCAAGTCTTAACTACGGTTCTTTTATTGCTTTCGTTCATTTCGGTCACTCGCTTCATTAACTTATAGTGTACGAATGGACCTTTTTTCAGTGATCTTGCCATATCTTATTACTTCTTACGACGTTCGATAATTAATTTTGAAGTCGGATTCTTCGGTTTACGAGTTTTATAACCTTTTGAAGGTATACCCTTACGAGAACGTGGATGACCTCCTGATGCACGGCCTTCACCACCACCCATCGGGTGATCTACTGGGTTCATCGCTACCGGACGTGTACGAGGACGACGACCAGCCCAACGACTCTTACCAGCTTTACCTTTTACTAATAAGTTATGTTCTGAATTACCTACTGAACCGATTGTTGCTAAACAGTCGATTAAGATCATACGTGTCTCACCTGAAGGCATTTTGATAACTGCATATTTACCATCTTTCGCTGCTAATTGAGCAAATGCTCCAGCACTACGTACAATCTGTCCACCACGTCCTGGCTTCATCTCAATATTATGAATGATAGTACCTAGTGGAATGTTCGCTAATGGTAATGCATTACCTACTTCAATTGGAGCTTTAGGACCATTCATGATCTTTTGCCCAATTTGTAAACCTGCAGGAGCTAAGATATAAGTCTTCTCACCATCTGCATACACTACTAATGCAATGTGCGCTGAACGGTTTGGATCATATTCTAATGTCTTAACTGTTCCTGGAATATCAAATTTATTACGTTTGAAATCGATAATACGATATTGTTGCTTATGACCACCTCCTAAATAACGCATGGTCATTTTACCGGTATTGTTACGTCCACCGGATTTACTTTTCTTTACAACCAGGCTCTTCTCAGGACGAACGGCAGATAAACCGCTATAGTCAGCTACTACCGCATGACGAGTTCCTGCTGAAACTGGATTTAATTTTCTAACTGCCATAGTTCTTAAATATTATTGAATAAATCAATAGCATCCCCTTCTTGTACTGTAATAATCGCTTTCTTGAAGTGATTAGTACGTCCATGTGAGAAACCTGTTTTTGTATATCTAACTTTGGTTTTACCCATGTAGTTCATCGTGTTTACGGAAATAACTTTTACTCCGTACATCTGCTCTACTGCCTTCTTTATTTCTACTTTGTTAGAGTCTAAGCTAACTTCAAACCCATAGCGATTATATTTCTCGCCTTGAGTAGTTATCTTTTCTGTAACAAGTGGCTTAACGATTATATTATTTGCCATTATTTCGCAATTAATAGTTCTTCAATTTTTGAAAGTGAACCCTCTACTAAAACAACTTTATCCGCATTTACTACAGAATAAGTGTTCAAATCAGTTGCAGTTATTACGCTTGTACCTTTTATGTTACGTGCTGATAATACTACATTCTGATTGTTTTCAGGTAAGATCCACAATGTTTTTGCATTATCAAAACCAAAGTTTTTCAATACATTGATAAATTCTTTAGTTTTTGGTGCTGCAAAGTTTACAGTATCTATTACAGTAATGTTACCACCAATAGCCTTCGCACTTAATGCAGAACGACGAGCTAATTGCTTTAACTTACGGTTTAATTTGAAACCATAGTTGCGAGGACGTGGACCAAATACGCGACCACCACCACGAACAATCGGAGATTTATACGAACCACGACGTGCTCCACCCGTACCTTTTTGACGGAAAGCTTTCTTAGTTGTACGAGCAATCTCTGCTCTCTCTTTTGCTTTGTGGGTTCCTTGACGTTGGTTAGCCAAATACTGTTTCACATCAAGATATACAGCATGCTCATTAGGCTCTATACCAAAAATCTCTTTTGATAAAGTCACCTTCTTGCCGGTCTCTTTTCCTTGTATGTTATATATTGACAATTCCATCTTACTTCTCAATTATTAAGAATCCACCTTTAGGACCCGGTACAGCTCCCTTAAGTACAATAATGTTTTTCTCTGGATATACAGCAATTACCTCTAAGTTCTGCGTCTTTACTCGCTCGCCACCTGTACGTCCTGCCATGCGCATCCCCTTGAATACTCTCGATGGCCATGATGATGCACCAAGTGATCCCGGAGCACGCATACGGTTATGCTGACCGTGTGTAGCCATACCAACACCACTAAATCCGTGACGCTTAACTACACCTTGGAAACCTTTTCCTTTTGATGTACCTACTACATCTACATAGTCTCCAGCCTGAAAAATTTCTACGGTTACGCTCTCGCCTAAAGTTTTCTCTTCTTCGAAACCTTTAAACTCTACTAGCTTTGCTTTAGGAGTAGTACCAGCTTTTTGAAAATGTCCTTTCAATGCTTTGCTGGTATTCTTTTCTTTTTTCTCACCGAAGGCTAATTGAATCGATTCATATCCCTCTTTCTCAGTAGTCTTTACTTGCGTAACTACGTTTGGCGTAGCTTCTACTACTGTACAGGCGATATTTTTACCCTCTGGAGAAAAAATACTGGTCATGCCGACCTTTTTTCCAATAATTCCTGACATATATTTATCTTTTTTGCAGCGGAACAATGCTCATTCGAGCCATTATTCTTACAGTTTATACTATTTTATTGACCAAACTATGCTCTCTATCACACTTTAATCTCTACCTCAACTCCGCTCGGTAACTCAAGCTTCATTAACGCGTCGATTGTTCTAGCTGATGAACTATAAATATCCAATAGTCTCTTATGAGACGCTAACTGGAACTGCTCACGAGCTTTCTTGTTTACGTGTGGCGAACGCAACACAGTGAAGATTCTTTTATGACTTGGTAATGGAATTGGACCATTTACCACTGCACCTGTTGACTTCACAGTCTTCACGATTTTCTCAGCAGATTTGTCTACCAAGTTGTGATCGTAAGACTTTAGTTTGATACGTATCTTCTGACTCATTTCTATATAAGAACTTTAAAATATTGTAACCCTATTATTTTGGGATTGCAAAGGTGAGAACTTTTTTTGAATTATCCAAACTCTATTGTTAAAAAATAATTCATTTTCAAAGCCATTAGCTCTACAACCCCAATATTTACTAGCCTTTCAAAAGCTTTTTATTTTCAAAATTATTCATTTACAATCACTTCCACAGGGGGTATTTCCTCCACTTTTACATGTTTCACATTCCCTTTCCCTAATATCGGTGCTATCACTAACCCTACTAAACATGTCAATTTTATTAATATGTTCATCGATGGACCACTCGTATCTTTAAATGGATCTCCTACCGTGTCTCCAGTTACCGCAGCTTTGTGGGGCTCCGATCCTTTATAATAGGTCTCCCCACCAATCTCTACTCCCTTCTCAAACGATTTCTTCGCATTGTCCCATGCACCACCTGCATTGTTCTGGAATAACGCCCAAAGTACTCCGCTTACACATACTCCAGCCATATAAGCTCCTAACGCCTCAGGACCCATTAAAAATCCAATCAATATAGGTGATATAATCGTAATCGCACCTGGCAACATCATCTCTCTAATCGCTGCACGGGTCGATATCTCTACACATTTTCCATACTCCGGTTTGCCTGTCCCTTCCATTATTCCTGGTATCTCTCTGAACTGACGACGAACCTCATTTACCATATCCATTGCTGCTTTTCCTACAGAACTCATTGCTAATGCTGAAAATACTACCGGTACCATTCCACCTATAAATAAAGCAGCTAATACATCGGCTCTAAATATGTTTATTCCATCTATACCTGTAAAGGTTACATAGGCTGCAAATAATGCCAACGCTGTTAATGCTGCTGAAGCAATCGCAAAACCTTTTCCAATTGCTGCGGTTGTATTACCTACTGAGTCTAAGATATCTGTTTTTACACGCACTTCTTTTGGAAGCTCACTCATCTCTGCAATACCTCCTGCATTATCTGCAATTGGACCAAAGGCATCGATTGCTAATTGCATTGCTGTTGTTGCCATCATGGCTGAAGCCGCAATTGAAACTCCATAGAATCCGGCTAATGCATAAGAGGCCCAAATTGCACCTGCAAATAGGATGATTGGCATAAAGGTACTCATCATACCCAATGATAAACCTGCTATTATATTTGTAGCAGCTCCAGTTCCCGATTTTTCAATCACACTATTTACAGGCTTTTTACCCATTCCTGTATAATACTCGGTAATAAATGATATAGCACCACCAACTACTAATCCTACAATCACTGCTCCAAATACTCGTATTGAACTTATGTCTTTTACACCTTCTCCAAAGTATGTCATTTGCATAGTTTCTGGCAACATCCATTGTATTACGAAGTATGAAGCTATTAATGTTAATATAATAGATGTCCAGTTACCTAAGTTTAGTGCACCTTGAACTTTATTTTCATTCGCATTATCGTCTTTTACTTTAACTAGCATAAATCCGATTAATGAGAATATAATTCCTAATCCAGCAATTAAGATTGGTAATAAAATAGGACCTATTCCTCCAAATTTATCGGTAATATTTCCACCCATATCTTTTATTACATAGTTACCTAACACCATTGCAGCTAATACGGTTGCCACGTATGAACCGAATAAATCGGCACCCATACCTGCCACATCACCTACGTTATCACCTACGTTGTCGGCAATAGTTGCTGGGTTACGAGGATCATCTTCTGGAATTCCAGCTTCTACTTTTCCTACTAAGTCGGCACCTACATCTGCAGCTTTGGTATAAATACCTCCACCAACACGCGCAAATAGAGCGATTGATTCAGCACCTAACGAGAAACCAGCCAATGCTTCTAATACCATGGTCATATCTTCGGTACTTGTAAAATTACCTCCCATGAACCATTTATATAGGAATGCAAAAAGCATACTTAATCCTAATACAGCTAGACCAGCTACACCCATACCCATTACTGAACCACCAGTAAAGGATACCTTCAATGCTTGTCCTAATGATGTTTTAGCAGCTTCGGTTGTTCTTACGTTTGCCTTGGTAGCTACACGCATACCAATAAAACCTGCTAATGCACTAAATACAGCACCCATTACAAAGGCTACAACTATAAACCAATGACTATGTTCTGCTTTTATGGCAGGAACTGTTGAAATTATACCTAATAATATAGCAGCAGCTACAACAAAAATTGCTAATACACGATATTCAGCTTTTAAAAAGGCCATAGCACCATCAGCAATTGCGTTGGCTATACCTTGCATTTTTTCATTTCCTGACGCTTGTTTATTTACCCATCCAAATTTAACAATGGTGTACAATAAGGCAATTACACCAAAGCTAGGTAAAATGTAAATTAAACTTTGTTCCATAGATTTTGATTTTAGTTTACTTCTGTTAATGGTTATTTAATTTCCAACAAAGGGAAGCAAAAGTAAACCTTTATCACTTTTTTGCAAAATTCTGATAAATAATACATAAGCTCTATTTTCTTTTATTATCTAAATAAATATTTGTCCATTTTCTCGAAACTCAAGCTCAGTGCGACTTACACACAAGTATCACATTTACATTTAATTAAACTTTTTAGTGTATTTTTACCCT
>DATCKI010000096.1:0-5198 GCA_036562365.1 Bacteroidia bacterium
ATAGCAAAAACTTGTTCTACATTTCGAGCTCTCACCCCATATGCATCTTTTCTTTCTATACGCTCAATTCTATTAGCTACTTGATTATAATATGCAAGTACTGAAGTCTTCGCATTCTTAATTAAATAATACTGATTGGCAATATGCTCAATCCCTTTCGGTAATTCTTTTGTTGTACAAAATCCTTCTTTGTAAATCTTATCAATTAATTCCGATGAAACATCATCTACAACTATACTACCTGTATAAAGACGGCTTACATCCCGTACCTTACCAGTTTCAAAATCTTCAGCTTCTATTTGTAAAGACTTGGCTTTAATACGCAGATTAATATCCTTCGAAACCAGAACCACCTTTCTATTCGGGAATTCTTTACTTAATGTAATCGCTACATTTATGATTCTATGATCGGCCTTATCTACTCCAAATGCTTTAATGGCATTCGGGAATACGTCTTTTTGAAGTTGTTCTTCTAAAACTACCTTGAATTTTCCCTTCCCCTTACCTTTTATGGGAATCCATTCGTTAAACGTAGCTTCATGCGCATAAGAATCTAAAATTCTAATAAATTCTCTGGCCTCAAAATTCTTGGTATCATTCCCTTTCTTAAACGTATCTAACTCTTCTAAAACGCTAATTGGAATGGCAACATCATGTTCTTCAAAAACGTGAATTGCGTCGTGATTATACAAGATAACCGATGTGTCTAAAACAAAGATCTTGGTGTTCGTTTTTTTCCGTAAGGCCATAAGTCATTGATTTAAGTTCAATTTATTAAATGCAACGCAGTCTTACCGAATAAGATTCAAATAGATTTCAACAATTAGGGGAAAAATATTAACGAAGTAAGTGCAAATCTTGGCTTCTTAAGGCTCTAACTCGTAGCCAAACCGTACTTAAACCTATGCTCATAATTAATACAAGAATCAAAATGATATCCATTTTTTTTATCACAATAGGGTATGGTGGAGCGCCAGGATTACTATTTATCTTTACAAACCCAAATTCCTGTTGAGCAATACAAATCAATATTCCCATCACTATACCCAAAATAGATCCCATAATAACTATTCCAGCTCCTTGCCAAAAGAAAATTGATTTCACTCTTGCTTCAGAAGCACCTAAGGCTCTTAATACCATTGTATCCTTTTGCTTTTCAACCATTAGCATGGTTAATGCGCCAATAATATTAAAAGATGCAATTAAGAAAATAAATGCAAGAATTATGAAAATGGCAAGCTTTTCAGACTTCATCACTTTAAGTGCTAATGCGTGCTGATTAAGTCTATCTTTTGCAACTAAATGGTTTGGAATTAGTGCATTTACTTTTTTAAGCAATTCTTTTTCACCTTCGGTGCCGTCCATTTCTATATCGATAGCACTAATATTTCCATTCATTTCTAATACATCATCGCCCATTTCAAGCGGAGCAATCACATAGGTAAAATCAAAGTCTTTTTGAAGTTCGAATATTCCTTGAGGGTATGCAAATGAAGAGCGGAAAGGCTCGAACATGTCGACTTTCTTCTTACGTTTTGGGAAATAAATAGATAAAAATTCGAAAGAATTAGGATTAACTCCAAGTGCCGAAGCAATACCAGAACCAACTATACAAGAATTAAGCGAATCTTGAAAAATACCAGTATTCCCATCAATCATGTATGGTTCAATTTTATCCAAACCAGCCCAATTAGGGTCCACAGCTTTTAATTTTCCTATATATTGCTTTTCGCCATACATGAAAAGTGCATTTTCTTCTATAACCCTACTTGCACTTTTAACTCCTGGAATATTATTCAAATTTTCTATAAGTAAAGTGTCGTCTGGAAAGGATTTACCTTCTTTAGCAACTACCTTAATAGTTGGGTCTAATGTGTTAAATATTTCCAAAACTAAACCCTCTAGTCCGTTGAAAGCACTAAGGACTATCACCAAGGCTGCAGATACCACAAACACTGCTAATCCAGATATAAAAGAGATAAGATTAATAATATTCCTACTCTTCTTAGAAAACAGATATCGTAAAGCTATAAATAAAGTGGCCCTCATATGAATGAATACAAAGTTGCAATATTATTCGGTATGTAATAACTTCGCCGTCATATTTAAAATTAAAAACATTAACACAGGATTCAAAATTAATTGAGAGTCATGTGTTTAAACCATACATCATATGTTTAAAAAGGCAGCCGCATTTGCGATTAAATTCCGTCTTATAATCCTCATCCTATTACTTGGTTCTACCGCTTTCATGGCTTATAAGGGGACTCATTTAACCATGAGTTATAAATTAGCGCAGTTATTGCCTAAGACCGACAGTAGCTACATTGCTTACGAAAACTTCAAAGCTCAATTTGGAGAAGACGGAAGCATGGTAATTATTGCAGTTAAAGACAAAGACTTTTGGAAAAAAGAAAACTTCGATAAATTCTTAGATTTCACCACCCGCCTTAAACAACTTGAAGGTATTAGTCGTGTTGCTAGTTTAAAAAATGCCGTTATCCTTCATAAAGACGATAGCTTAATGCAATTTGTACCCGTTAATTTGGTGCAAGAAGGAAAAACCTATTCAGCAGAACAAATTGATAGTATCCGAATAGAATTATTCAATCAACCTCTTTATAATAAACTACTTTATAATGCGAACGAAAACTCTTATTTAATTTTAGCTACGCTCGACAAAGAAGTTATTAATTCTAAAGCCAGAATTCCTTTAGTTGATAATATCGACAAGCTACTTGCAGAATATAAAGAATCTGCCAATGTCGAAACGCACATCAGCGGCTTACCATACATACGTACGGTGAACGTAAAAATGGGGCAACGAGAAATTACCTTATTCATTGGATTAGCTGCTTTAGTTACAGCCATCGTTCTTACCATCATTTTCAAAAGTTTCTGGGAGGTTATAGTTCCACTTTTAATGGTTGCTATTTCTGTTTTCTGGGCTCAAGGTATGATCGTATTGCTCGATTATAAAGTAACTATCTTAACAGGTCTTGTTCCTCCATTATTGATAGTAATTGGAGTTCCAAATTCCATTTATATCATCACAAAATATCATAGAGAAATCAATATTCATAAAGATAAAATCAAAGCTTTAATTCATGTAATTGATAAAGCTGGTTCTGCCGTTTTCATGGCCAACTTAACCACAGCTATTGGCTTTGGTACTTTTATGTTTACCAATAGTCAAATTCTACAAGAATTTGGTTTAGTAGCTTCCGTAAACGTATTGCTTTTATTTTTCTTAAGTATTTTATTTATTCCGATCTTATTTAGTTATTTACCTATTCCAAGCCAAAGAAGTACTAGCCACTTAGATCGTAAATTAAGTTTAGCTTTAGTTAGAATATTTATACTTTTAAGTCAACACTATCGCAAAGCTGTCTTCGTTGGGGCCGCATTAGTTATTGCATTCTCGTTTTATGGTATTTCGAAAATTCAAGTTAAAGGAAGTATGGTAGATGATATGCCAGAAGATAATACTGCTCTACAAGACCTTCATTTTTTCGAAAAAACCTTTGGCGGTGTTATGCCTCTCGAAATCTTAATTGATACTAAAAGAGAAAAAGCAGTAGTACGCGACCAAAAACTTTGGAAAAAAATCGACGAATTACAAGAATACATAAATAACCAAACTATTTATGCTCGTCCGCTTAGTATAGTTGAACTTTATAAAGTAGCAAATCAAGCATTTTACGATGGAGACCCAAATAGTTTTGAAGTTCCATCTCGTTTAGATGCTCCTTTTATAATCGACTATGTTAAAGGTGATGCTGGTCAGGATACGCTTCTAAAAAGTATGACCGACAGCCTAAAATCGATAGCTCGCGTCAGCGTTCAAATGAAAAACTTGAACACTAACGAAATTTCAGTTGCCGTTGAAGAAATCCGCAATAAAGCCGATGAAATCTTCGACCCTGAAACATACGATGTAACCATTACTGGTGCAGCTGTTTCATATATGAATGGTACCAGATACTTGATTAAAAACTTATTTCAATCTCTATTCTTAGCTGTTATTTTAATCGCTTTGTTCATGGGGATACAGTTTAAGAATATTAAAATTGTTTTAATGTCGCTTATCCCTAATGTTATCCCTGCTCTTTTAACGGCTGGATTAATGGGATATTTTGGTATACCAATTAAACCTAGTACAGTACTTGTATTCAGTATTGCTTTTGGTATATCAGTTGATGACACCATTCACTATTTAACTCGTTTCCGACAAGAAATGAAAACACATAGTGGAAATATCCGTTCATCAGTAATTAAAGCTTTACGTGAAACAACGATGAGTATGGCATACACATCAATCGTATTGTTTTTCGGATTTTCTGTTTTCGCAGCATCAAATTTTGGTGGAACAAAAGCATTAGGTTTATTAGTATCTTTAACCTTGGTATCAGCAATGATTACCAACTTAGTTCTTTTGCCTTCACTACTTATGCTTATGCATAAAAAGAATGATCGTAAATTGGCTAGAAAAATTACTAATCAACTTACAAAATAATGAAAGGAATTATCTTAGCAGGAGGGTCTGGAACCCGCCTCTATCCTATTACATACGCAATCAGTAAGCAAATCATGCCTGTGTATGATAAGCCCATGATTTATTATCCACTATCTACTCTAATGATGGCTGGAATTCGTGAAATTCTTATCATTAGTACTCCAAAAGATTTACCTCTTTTTAAGGAACTTTTAGGAGATGGAAGTAGGTTAGGATTAAACTTAGAATACAAAGTTCAAGAAATCCCAAACGGTCTTGCTCAAGCATTTGTTTTAGGTGAAGAATTTATCGGAAACGACTCTGTTTCTCTTATTTTAGGTGATAATATCTTCTATGCAAGTGGTTTAAGTAAGAAGCTTCAAGGCTGCACTAATCCAGATGGCGGTACAATTTTTGCATACCACGTTAGCGACCCTAAACGATATGGAGTGGTTGAATTCGATGCAAATAAAAAAGCCATTAGCATCGAAGAAAAACCAGAAAACCCTAAATCGAACTATGCAGTTCCTGGCCTTTATTTCTACGATAATAATGTGGTTGAAATTGCTAAAAACCTTAAACCAAGTGCCCGCGGCGAATACGAAATTACTGATGTAAATAAAATTTACCTTCAACAAGGAAAATTGCATGTAAATGTATTCGATAGAGGTACTGCCTGGTTAGATACAGGAACCTTTGCGTC
>DATCKI010000118.1:0-3851 GCA_036562365.1 Bacteroidia bacterium
ATGTACGGTCGTGACTCACCATCATTACCGCACCAGGATATTCTACCAAGAAATCTTCTAACCAAAGAATAGAATCTATATCTAAGTGGTTGGTTGGCTCATCGAGCATTAATAAATCTGGTTGTTGAAGTAGAATTTTTGCTAATTCTACTCGCATTTGCCAACCACCCGAAAATTGAGAATAGGGTTTTGATAATTCGTCACGTTTAAAGCCAAGACCAAATAAAACTTTTTCAGTTTTCTCATCAATTTCGTAACCACCTAACATTCCAAATCGTTCTTCTTTTTCATGTAATTGCTCTAACAATTTCATGTACGAATCCGATTCATAATCTGTTCTGGTCATTACTTGTTCTTGGATATAATCCAAGTCAGATCGCAATTTTAAAACTTCAGCAAAGGCTTTACGAGTTTCATTTAAGATAGTTTCTTTACTATCCGATTTTAAATCTTGTGGCAAATATCCAATTCTACAATCCTTCGGAACTGAAATAGTACCCTCATCGGCACGTTGATAGCCTGCTAAAACCTTCATTAAGGTCGACTTTCCTGCACCGTTTCTTCCTGTTAAACCTATTTTATCGGTTTTATTAATAAGGAATGAAATATCTTCGAATAAATAATTACCGGCAAATCCAACTGCCACACCTGAAACTGAAATCATGCCGCAAAGGTAAGAAAAGGCGCATAGATTTTTACGACTCTCAACTCTTAATGTTCACTTAAATATACCAATTTATAAACTTCTTTTAATCGAGCTCCAAGATACAACTAGTATTTCTCATTTCTACGTGGTACAGTTGAAGAAATTCTTCGTTATAATAATCAATTTAAAGATAGTTTAAATTTGAGTGAAGGAAGTAAAATAGCTCGCACAAATTTTGTTTCAACGCAGAAATAATATTTATTAAATAGCGAGTGCAACGGCCCCTAATATAGCCGCATCACTCTCCCTCAAACCCGAAAATTCCAAACTAACCGTCCCTTTATAAATATTTTGAAGTTTTGCTTCAAACTTTGCTTTAAGCGGTTTCATCAAAATATCACCTGCTTGTGCTAAGCCTCCGAATAAAAAGATTTTAGATGGAGAAGAAAAAGCAACTGCATTAGCAAGAAGTAGAGCCAAATCGTCGGTTAATAGATCGAAAGCTTTAAGAGCTTCAGGTTCATTATTTAGAGCTTTTTCAAATATTAATCGAGCTGTTAAATCATTTTTATCAATTCCTGTAATTTCAGAATAAGTTGTAACAATTCCACTAGCCGAGCAATAGGTTTCGGCGCATCCTTTTCGTCCACAAC
The DNA here is from genome assembly GCA_036562365.1 of Bacteroidia bacterium. Lineage (GTDB taxonomy): Bacteria > Bacteroidota > Bacteroidia > CAIKAF01 > CAIKAF01 > JACVCJ01. The sequence continues at coordinate 1,300 of DATCKI010000118.1, forward strand.
CACAAGGTCTACCATTATCTTTAATAATAATATGTCCTAATTCAGCGGCCATACCTGTATGCCCGTAAATCATTTTACCTTCCGAAACAATACCGCTTCCTAAACCAGTACCAAGCGTAATAAACAAAAAATCATTGCAATTTTTAGCGGCGCCGAATATCCATTCGCCTAAAGCAGCTGCATTTGCATCATTCGTAAGTTTAACAGGAATATTAAGTGCTTTTTCAAATAAGGATGCTAATGGAACAATACCCTTCCAAGGTAAATTCGGAGAATGTTCAATATTGCCCGTGTGGATATTACCATTTGGAGCACCAATCCCAACAGAAACTATAGTGGCTTGTAGCGACTTAGCTTTAACTTGAATCCAAGTTTTAATGGCAAGAATAAGCGTATTAGGTGTAGATTCAGAACCAGTTAAGAATGTATTTTTCAAAACCACATTTCCTAAATCATCCACCAAACCAACTACAGTAATAGTTCCACCAATGTCTATACCAACTCTTAGCTGCATAGACAAATGTAACGGAGATTTAAATGAAAAACAAATGAAAACTTAGTGTAAAAATTGATAAATTCAATGAATTTAAAAAAAAGATACTTTACCAGTCCATTACTATTTAAAACTAATCTAAAAATTCTGGTCAATCTCACATCATAAAAGATTTTACATTTTAGATAAGTCAATATCAAGCATAAACTAAAAAAAGCTTTTGTTTTGAAGCTATAGAATTGGTACATTTACAGATATTAAATTCTTATTATCAATCATTTTAAACCCTACATTCACTAAACACTATGAAAAAATTTTACCTATTAATAGCAACAATAGTTGCTACTGTAACCAGTGCATTAGGCCAATTGGTCTTAACTTCATCAGGGACTTATGTAGTTCCTGCAAATGTTACTTCCATTACTGTTGAACTTGTTGGTCGTGGTGGAGCTGGAGGCTCTAACGGTGGCGGAGGAGGTGGTGGCGGAGGCTACAGCAAAGGAACCTTTACCGTTACTCCTGGACAATCTATACCATATACGGTGGCAACAGCTTCAAACATTACCACGGCTATACCTAGTTTAGGTATAAGCGCAACTAATGGTACCGCAGGAGGTGGTGGCTCAACAGCTGCTGGTGGTAGTGGTGGTTGGGGCATAGGTGGCTCTGTAAACTATTATGGCGGGAACGGTGGAAATGGTCATTATACCTACTACGGTGGTGGTGGCGGTGGAGCCGCAGGTCCGAATGGTAATGGAACTAATGGGGCATATCCAGGTGGTCCTGTCCCTCCTAACTACCAAAATCCGGGTGGTGCTGGTGGAACCAGTGGTGGTTACCCTGGCGGGAATGGTGGTAAAGGTGCTGGTTCAGCCGACCCTAACTTTAATACAAGCGACCCAGCCACTCCTGGAGGAAACTATGGTGGTGGGGCTGGTGGTGGCAATGGAGTTAGTTCTCCAGCCTCAGCTCCAGGAAATGGAGTTATTATCATTACTGAAAATATCGCAATACAATCTTTAATTGTTAGTACTTTAAATAATGTAGCTCCTCAAATAACTACCAATGGCGGTACTTTACAAATGGTAGCTACTATACTTCCCAATAATGCCAATCAAAATGTTACTTGGAGTATAATTCCAGTTAGTGGTGCAGCTACTATTAATGCATCAGGATTAATTACTGCTGTTTCTAATGGAACTGTTTGGGCTAAAGCTGTTTCTGTTTTCGATAATAGTAAAAAAGATTCTATGCTAATTACTATTTCCAATCAGTTAGTGCCTATTACAAGTCTAACCGTTACAACCTTAAATAATGTTCCTGCAGAAATTACTACAGATGGAGGAACACTGCAGATGATAGCAACTATTTTACCTGCAAATGCTAATCAATCTGTCAATTGGAGCATAGTTCCTGTAACTGGTGCTGCAACTATAAGTGCAAGTGGATTGGTAACTGCTCAGGCAGATGGTATAGTTTGGGCTAAGGCAATTTCAGTTCAAGATAATAGCAAATCAGATTCCGTACAAATAAGCATTTCTAATCAAATTGTACCAGTAACAAGTGTTACTGTAGTAACACAAAACAACGTACCACCAATTATTAATACAGCAGCTGGGTCCTTACAAATGGAGGCTATTGTATTACCTTTAAATGCTAATCAAGATGTTACTTGGAGCATAATACCACAAACTGGCAATGCATTTATTTCTTCGACTGGATTAGTTTTAGCAATTTCAAATGGAACCGTATGGACTAAAGCTGCTAGTGTACAAAATCCAGCTATAGTAGATTCAATGTTAGTTACCATTTCAAATCAACCAGGTGTATCAGTAGAAGAATTAGAAAGCAAACATTATCAAATTTATCCTAATCCAACAAAGGGAGACCTAATCGTGAAGCTTAACAGCACATTTAAATATGCCGGGCTAAAATTAATAGATATTACGGGTCGTACTGTTATTAATAAAACAGCAAATAGTATAGACAAAAACACCTTAAACCTATCAGAATTACCTGTAGGAATGTATTTACTACAAATCAATCTTGATGGTAAAAT
>DATCKI010000122.1:0-4155 GCA_036562365.1 Bacteroidia bacterium
GTATTCCTTTTCATGTACTTCGGAATATGCCATTTAAAAGGGAAGAATCTCCGCTCAAATCAAGAACCGAACTTGGTTTGCCAGAAAATAAATTCCTTGTTATTCTTCAAGGAAGTGGGATAAATATGCACCGTGGAGCTGAAGAAGCAGTGGACGCTTTTATTCAATTACCTAATGATTTTGCTTTGGTAATTGCAGGGGCTGGAGATGTAATTCCACAGCTTAAAGAAGCCGTTGCTAATGCCAATGCTTCCGAAAAAGTTTTGTTTTTTAATCGTATGCCATTTCAAGAACTTATGCAATATACACGGGCATGCGATTTGGGACTTAGCTTAGATAAGGATACGAACCTAAATTATCGCTATTCTCTTCCGAATAAAATCTTCGATTATATTCAAGCTAATATACCAGTTTTAGTTTCTGATTTACCAGAATTAAGAAGGGTGGTTTATGAAAATCAAGTGGGAATAGTATTAGCAGAACATTCTCCAAAAGCCATTGCAGATGCTATACTTTCGTTAAAAGAGAATGTAAAATTATATACTGAACTTAAAAAAAATACATTTGAAGCGGCAAAATTATTGTGCCGTGAAAAAGAAGAAAATGTACTAGATATTATACCTTTGTAAGTAATGGATGCAGTTATATTATTTGAAGAATTAGATTTTTGGCAACATATGTTGCCTTTAAGTTATACACGCCCAGTAGGTGCATTTAGAACAGGTATTTATACGCAAGCAGAGCGCTGGGAAAAACTTTTAGGTTTAAAAGCCTATTATCAATCTAAAGATTATTTGCATACCAAATTCCACACCAATACTTCAGCTAACGCTTTATATGTGCACTCTTCTGTTATTGCAGATAAGAACTTAGCGAATGTTGTTAAATCATTAAAGCTTGGAGAATTTATTGAATATAAGGGGAATATTATTGCACGTTATGGTTTAGATGCTAATAATAAAGTAGAATATGCATCAGAAATACTTCAAATAAATAGACCTTGGGATATTTTTAGCTTGGCCGATAAAACCATGCGTATTGATTTTGAGATAGCTACGGCTGGAAAAACTTCGCAAAAATTATCAGATACCAATATTTTAATAGGATCTGAAACTGATTTGTTTATTGAAGAAGGTGCGGTAATTGAAGCTTCGGTTTTAAATACTAAAAGTGGCCCAATTTATATTGATAAAGATGCAGAGATTATGGAATCTTGTAGCGTACGAGGCCCATTTTATTTAGGCGAACATAGTCAATTGAAAATGGGAGCTAAAATATATGGAGCTGCTGTTTTTGGACCACAAGTAAAAGTTGGAGGCGAAGTTAATAATGCCGTAATTTTCGGTTATTCTGCAAAAGCTCATGATGGTTTCTTAGGAAATAGTGTATTAGGTGAATGGTGCAATTTAGGAGCTGATACTAATAATAGTAACCTGAAAAATAATTACGCTCAAGTAAAAGTTTGGAGTTATGTTAAAGAAGGTTTTGTGCCTACTGGACTTCAATTCTGTGGATTAATAATGGGTGATCATAGTAAGAGTGCCATAAATACTATGTTTAATACCGGAACAGTAGTTGGTGTAAGTGCGAATATATTTGGAGCAGGTTTCCCTCGAAATTTTGTACCTTCTTTTTCATGGGGTGGACCACAAGGAATGCAAGAATATCAATTAAAACAAGCAGTAGAAACAGCTAAATTGGTTTATGCAAGAAGAAATATGGAGTTTGGTCAAGTAGAACAAGATATTTTTGCTGCAATATTTGATGAGACTTCACGTTTTAGAAGCAGTTTATGAGAAAATTTATATATATAATAAGCTTCTTTTTTAGTGCTCAATTTGCATTAGCTCAAGAAGTTCCAACTTTATTATTTAAAGATATACTTAAAAAGGTAGAAAATACCGAAGGCTTAGTAATATTAAATGTTTGGGCCACCTGGTGTAAACCGTGCGTGGCAGAATTACCGCATTTTCAGAAAGTACAAGATTCATTGAGAAGTCAAGGTGTACACATAATTATTGCAAGTGCCGATTTCGATACTCAATTACCCAATATTAAACCTTTCCTTGATAAAAGAGGTCTAACTTTAGATGCATGTCATATAAAAGATGGGGGAGAGTCAGGATGGATTGATATGTTTGACCCTTCATTTACGGGTGCTATTCCAGCAACAGCATTTTACCTAAATGGTAAGAAAGTATTGTTTCATGAAGGCGACTTCACTGAAGCAGAGTTATTTAAAATTGTAAACGAAATTTTGAAACAAAAATAAATATGAAGAAATTATTATTTGCTCTATTCATGGGCGCATCTATAGGCGTGAGTGCGCAAGGATTTAACTTAGATTCTAAAGTTACAGATTTTGAATTAATCGGTGTAGATAATGCTAAGCATACTTTAAGTGGAGGTAACGATAGAAACAAAGGAGCTATTGTAGTTTTTACCTGTAATCACTGTCCATTTAGCAAAGCCTATGAGCAAAGAATTATCGATTTAGATAACAAATACAGAAGCTTAGGATACCCTGTAATTGCCATAAGTTCAAATGATCCAGCGATTGAACCTGAAGATAGTTTCGAAGAAATGCAAAAATTAGCTGCAGAAAAGAAATATCCATTTCCGTATTTGTTCGACGAAACACAAGAAGTAGCAAAAGCTTATGGTGCAACAAGAACTCCACACGTTTTTGTGGTTGAAAAAGTGAAAGATGCTTATGTTTTACGCTATCGTGGGGCTATAGACGATAATGCAAAACCAGAAGGAGAAATAAAGAAAAAATACGTAGAAGATGCTGTAGATGCCTTATTAGCGAAGAAAAAAGTGAAAGTAAAAGAAGTAAAAGCTGTGGGCTGTACCATCAAATGGAAAAAGGACTAAGCGCAAAAGTTAACAATGCTGCGTTGAAATAAAATTAGTGAAAGTCTCGTTATACAACGAGACTTTCTTCATTTTTACAGTGATGAAAAATTCCTTGCTAAATAAAGTGTTTTATGCTTGTGTTGCATTAGCGCTAACTACTTTAGTTAGTGGCTTGTCGATATATACAATTGCACAAAAAACTACTACTAGTTTAAGTAAACAAAAAACACAACTAGAAAGTAAAAAGAAACACCTTGCCCAAGAAATTGCAAAAGCTAATAAGGAATTATCATCAACTACTGATAAACAAAAGAAAACTGTACAATACATTAATCAACTATCTACTAAAATTCAATTTAGAGAAGAGTTAGTTGAAACCTATAAAAGTGAAGTTCAGGTTATAGAGTCAGAAATGGAAGTTCAAAAGGCTCGCAAATTAGACCTTCAAAATTTAGAAGAGAGTCTTTTAGAACAATACGCACGTATGGTTTACTTTGCATATAAGAACAGAAATAGCGACGATAAGTTTTTATATGTTTTAGCTGCCGATGATATGAATCAAGCTTTTGCTAGAGCTCGGTATTTTAATCAGTTAGCAGGATTTAGACGTGTACAATTAGCACAAATAAAAGAGACTAAAGAGAACTTAGAGAAAGTAATTGCGGTTTTAGACTCTAATAGAATTGCAAAAAGTAATGTATTAAAATTAGAAGAAGAAGAGAAGATTAAGCTTGAGCAAGAGAAATTAGAGCAACAAAAGGTAGCGCAGCAATTAAAAGGTAAAGAAGCTGAGATTAAGAAGAAGATTGCTCAGAAAGAGGTAGAGCGCAAGAATTTAGAGAGTAAAATTCAAGATATAGTACGTAAATTAATAGAAGAAGAGCGTAAAAAAGCGGAGGCAGAAGCAAAGAAAAAAGCTGCTGCGGCTGCTGCAGCGAATAAATCTACTAGTACAACTTCATCAAGTTCAGGAACAAAAACCTCAACAAGTACTACATCGAGTGGGTCTAAAGTAAATGTAGATGCTGTTACTCCTGAAACCAAATTAAAAAGTGCTTCATTCGAAGGTAATAAAGGGAGTATGCCTTGGCCTGTTGAAAAAGGTGCCATTACGGGTAAATATGGAGTTCAACCTCATGCTTATTTAAAAGGTGTAACTGTTAAAAATGATGGGGTTGATATAAGTGCACCAGCAGGTTCAACCGCACGTGCTATTTACGACGGTGATGTAAGCGGAGTTTTTTCCGTTGATGGTTACGGAAAAGTAGTAATTATTCAACACGGTGTATATTATAC
>DATCKI010000124.1:0-2121 GCA_036562365.1 Bacteroidia bacterium
ATTTTAATGTTATATATTTTAAACTTTAGATTTTCAGACACGTAAATCTTGCGCCCAACTATTCTATGATTATTCAGGTAAATAGTCCCATTTTCATAAACAAATAATTCTACCATTTTTTTCATTTTTTTTTAGCACTGCGTACAACATAGTATTTGTGTAATGCAGTGTATAGGTCATTTAATTAAGTTTTTACTTTCTTTTGAAGTGTTCGAAATTTTCGAATAGTTCGTGCTTTTCTTTTCTGCACTACACAAATACTCTGCACGTTGTATGCAATTTTATTGCACTGGTTTTTCACACTCTATGCAGTAAGGCATGCCATCCTCGTCATAGTCAAGTCCCTTACCTCTCGAACAATTACAATAAAACTGTTCGTTTTGCCATACAACATCGTTCACCACTCTCTCTAGCTCCTCAACCTTAAACTCCCAAACATCCCCCTCATTACCCTCAAAGTCGCAATAAACTGTACCATCTTTGAATAATGAGACTACTTCAAATTCAAATCCGTTTCGGTCTTGAACTTTGTCACCGATTCTTATTTCTTGTATTGTCATATTCAATTATTTTACCTTTAATAATTTCGTTTTATTTATTCCGCTATTGCGCATATACTCTTGTTAGCAGCCATTACTCGACCGACTTACACCAATTCAACATTTTTAGGCAGTCTGGACAAGTAATTTTGCCGCCACGCTTATATTCTTCTGCTTCATAATCTTCAAAAGTCATATTGCTATCTGTTGTAGCTAATCCACATAAAGTATATTCACTACCTTCACCTTTGCTTTCATTTAGTAAGTGCCAAAGACTAAAAATAGAATGGTCATTTGTATCTCTATGCTTCATTTTAACTAACTCGTGACGGCTGCTAACAGCAGTTTGGTAAGATGCGGGGTTTTGTTCTTCGTTTGACATATTGTTGCGTATTGTTGGTTTGCGTGTATCTGTGGGTTATAGGTCAGTTTCTTTAATGAAGCTCCCGTTAACGAATTTTCCTTTTCGGTCTTTTATTTCGTTGTAGGCAGTTTCGATTTCATTAATTTTGCTATGTTTAATTCCTTTCCTATATGTTATATTATACCTTCTTCGCATACGATTTATAGTACGTTCGCCAACACCTAAATCTTTTGATGCTTTAACAATACTATGTTTATCAGCATAACGGAGAATTTCAAATTGTTCTTCAATTGAATATTTATAATTAGATTGACTACCTTTACCTAATTTCAACAATGCTTTTTTATTGTTTGATTTATTGAATTTTTCAATTGCTTCTATGGCTTCTTGTTCCTTATCAAAGACGCCTACTGAATATCTTTTTCCCTCGAAAGAAACTCTTGCAGTCCATTTTTTCAGCTGAATATGAAAACCTACTCCAATAACCGAACTTGATGATTTCTTTTTTACGACATTTTCTATATAATGCATTGCGTTGTCTTTTAATGTAGTACACTCTAAATTAGATACGTGATTATTAGTTTTATTTAGGTCTATATGGTTTATAACACAATCATCACTGTACCCATCAATAAAATATTTAGCCACTAATCTGTGAATTTTAAATGATTTGATTTTATTGTCGCTACCTATTAAAGACACTCTTTTGTAACCATAAGTATCTAAACTACCTAATTCTTTACCAATGTTACTTTTATGAATATGGTCTGTAGCTATTAATCTTCCATAATTTGATATGGAATAAGAATACTTTAATCCTTCATCTAATGTTTTCCAAATTTCATTAGGTAAATTTTCCATAACTTTGTATTTCAATTACATTATATCGTATTACAAATGTAATACATTTAAGGATTAAAAGCAATTATTATGAGTAAAAAAGTAACTTCATTTAGGCTTTCCGAAAAAGCACTTGAGCAACTTAAACAACTTGCAGAAAAAGAAAATCGTTCAATGGCTAATATGATAGAGGAATTAATTAGAAAAGAGTATGAGAAGAAGTCTTAAAACTTCTTCCCTCCCTCCTTATATCTGTTTTCTTTTTTGTGGTCGGCACGATTAAGATTGTATTCTAATTTTTCCATAATTGCACCGCCTAAATCATAACCCTTAGCACCTGCAAAATCACAAATGCGGATAATAGCATCAGCAAGCTCA
>DATCKI010000125.1:0-14086 GCA_036562365.1 Bacteroidia bacterium
CCTTTAGTACTGAATTCTAAATCGTGAGCATTAGTTGGTACATCTCCAACTTGACCATTTTCTAAACTGTAATAGATTTTTTTTCCGTAACTCGTAACAAATACTGAGTCTTCAACCCAGTTTTGTGAAAAAGCAGAAACAGTAGGTAAAATTGCTGCTGCTAAAAGTATAATTCTTTTCATTTGTTTATGATATTATTAAAATCGAACACAAAGGTATCTGTGCCCCATATCATAAACAATGACTTATCTTAGGTAAACTTATACCTACTATTAGGTATTATTTAGAATAATTCTAATTAATAAATGGAGATAACTTCCGTGATTGTCTGGTTTGGCTTAACCTTTACTATCCCTGATCCAAGTTTGCCGGCTTTTGATGCATCACAATTTAATACTTGTTCTACAGGTACTTCTTCTAAAGCAGAACCTTCAGTTGAATAAATCGCTAAACCATATGCATCAGTCATTAATGTTTCATTTACATCCTTCTGATGTAGTTTAACAATCGCATTAGGTACACGTAATTTAGTATTACCATCAATAACAATGATACGCGCAATTCCATGCTTTGGATTTTTATAGCAAGAACTTGCGGATACGATCAAGGTTAAAATTCCGATAATTGAGAATATACGTTTCATAATTAGACCTAATGTTAATTTTTACAAATATAGAAAAGCCATTATAAGTTTTATAAATTTAGTAAAAAAAATGAATCTTTTTACCCTTTTTCTACATCAAAACTCAATTTTATACCCTTTTCTATATGCGAATTCATTAAATTTGCACCTTATTTTCTAGATCCATGCAAGATAAAATTCAACAAATTCAAGCAGAAATTGACGCATTCCAAATTTCTAATGCTCAAGAAAAAGAGGCTTTTCGATTAGCTTTCCTTTCTAAAAAAGGAAGCGTCTCTATTCTATTTGATGAGTTTAGATCTTTACCAGGAGAAGAAAAAAGATTATGGGGGCAACCTCTTAATATCCTTAAAAAAAACGCTGAAGAAAAATGGAATTCTACCGATTTCTCAGCTAAATCTGACCAAAATACGGGTATAGACTTAACCAGACCTTCTGGAATTAATGCCCCAGGCTCTATTCACCCTCTTAATATAGTTAAAAACGAACTTATTGCTGTGTTCCAAGGACTCGGTTTCGAGGTTGCAACAGGCCCAGAAATTGAAAGCGATTGGTATAACTTCACCGCTCTTAATATCCCTGAAGACCACCCAGCTCGCGATATGCAAGATACCTTCTTCGTACAAACCGACCCCGCAATCGTTCTTCGTACGCACACCTCACCCGTGCAAGTTCGAACTATGTTGAGTCAAAAACCTCCAATTAGAATTATTGCCCCAGGTCGTGTATACCGTTGCGATAGCGATGCTACTCACTCACCTGTTTTCCACCAAATTGAAGGACTTTACATCGCTCCTAAAGCAAGTTTTGCCGACCTTAAACAAGTGCTTTATTACTTCGTTAAAGAAATCTTTGGCGATAATGTGAATATCCGCTTCCGTCCTTCTTTCTTCCCTTTCACTGAACCTTCTGCTGAAATGGATATCGAATGGACCAAAAACGGTGAAAAAAGATGGATGGAAATCTTAGGCTGCGGTATGGTAGATCCTAACGTACTTCGTAATTGCAATATTGACCCTGAAGAATACTCTGGATTCGCTTTCGGACTTGGTGTTGAGCGTATCTGCATGCTTAAATATGGCATTAGCGATATACGCCTTTTCTTAGAAAACGACCTGCGATTCTTACGCCAATTTTCTTCTGAAACTTTAATCTAGTATTCTATTCTAAATTCATCTGCATCATCTAGAAATCTAAACTGATTTCTAAATTTTTCTATGGACTCTTTCTGAAGCAAAACGCCTACTCTTTCTTCTTTAAAAGACTGAGCAGCTGCTTTCTTTTTCCCAGAATAATCCCACATGCCACTGCCCCCTTCGTGCAATATACCTTTGCCATCTATTCCTACTCTATTAGATGCTATTAAATACGCCTGATTCTCAATTGCCCTCGCTGCTAATAATTGCTGCCATGCAAAATGACGACGCTCTGGCCAACTTGCTACTACTATTAATACATCGTAATCAAAATCTTTTCTTCGACGCATATATACCGGAAAACGTATATCATAACAAATAAATGGTGCTATTCTCCACCCTCTATAATCTATTATTATAGGCTTTTCTCCCTTTGCATATACCTTCTCTTCTCCGGCTAATGAAAATAGATGACGCTTATTGTAATGATACTTTTCTAACCCACCTTCTATCCACAAAAACCTATTGTAATACTTATCTCCATCTTTCCATATTACACTCCCACATACTACGCAATTCAAAACTTTAGACTGCTCTAATAAAAACTTATATTGCTCAGAATTTTGATCTATAGCCGAATTTTCTGGATTCATTGTAAATCCACTTAAAAACATCTCTGGCAACACAACTATATCAACATCCTTTAACTCTTTGAATTGTATTGCTAATTGCTGCTGAGTTGCTTTTATATCTTCCCATGCAGGTGCAAATTGTAATATTTGTATTCTTAAATCTTGCATAATATTGAAAGCGCCTTTTCTAATGTATCACGACTCTTAGCAAAACAGAAACGCAATAATTTTACATCCGTTTTGTCGGTATAAAATACCGAAAGTGGGATAGATGCAACTTTGTATTCTTTGGTTAACTTAATAGCAAAATCTAAATCCTGATCCTCACTAATTTTTTTATAACCTAAATTTTGGAAATATGTCCCCTGAGATGGCAATATATCAAATGAACTTCCTTTTAATCCTTTTATGAAAAAATCTCTTTTTTCTTGATAAAAATCTTTTAGTTCAAGTAAACTATTTCTATTCTTTAAAATCTCTGCAAATGCGAATTGCATTGGAGTATTTACCGAGAATACATTGTATTGATGCACTTTTCTGAATTCTGCCGTTAAAGCTTCTGGAGCTACAACATATCCTAATTTCCAACCTGTAGTATGAAAGCTTTTGCCAAAAGAACTAATTATAAAACTTCTTTCTGCCAATTTAGGGAAACGTGCTACACTCTGATGTTCATACCCATCAAATACTATGTGTTCATACACTTCATCACTTAAAAGAAGTACATCGGTTCCTGCTAAAAGTCTTTGCAATTTATCCATATCAGCACTGGTAAAAATGCTTCCAGAAGGATTATGCGGAGTATTGATGATTATTAATTTCGTGTTTTGAGTAATGAATTTTTTTACGACATCCCAAGGAATTGTAAAATTTGGAGCTTGAAGTGGAATATGCTTGCAAATGCCACCAGCCAACTCAACCGCAGGAGCATAACAATCATAAGCCGGATCAAAAATAATTACCTCGTCGCCAGGTCTTACTACCGAAAGTATAGCTGTAAAAATAGCTTGTGTAGCACCAGATGTGATGGTTATTTCTGTGTCTGGATTATAATTTGCAGAATAAAATTCTGAAATAAGCCCTGCAATTCTTTCTCTTAACAACATTACTCCAGGCATGGGAGCATATTGATTATAACCCTTTTTTAAAGCTTTTTCTACCTCTTTAATTAATGATTGCTCACAAGAAAAATCTGGGAAACCTTGGCTTAAATTAATCGCATTATGCTCATTAGCCAATGCAGTCATCTGACTAAAAATAGTTGTTTTGACAGAAGGAAATTTGGTTTGGTGATGTACAGACAGTTTCATTTTTTTATTAAGTAGCACTAAGATAACATATTTGGCTGTACATTTAGTATAGAGATAAAGTTAAAAAAAATAGCGGACATAGATTTTATCTACATCCGCTACACGTAACCAATCATAAGGGGAGATTCTAATTTCGAATCAGCTTAACCAAATGATTTTTTGTGCCCAAAACTACATTTATGAAATAAACACCGCTTGGTAGATGTTCAACGGATATTTGCAGGTTTGAAGCATCATTTAGTTCTCTGACTAATATCTTTTGCCCTGTAACATTGAATAATTCAACTTTTACCTGCTCTGAAATTTTGTCTTTAAATGAAATATTTACCACTGAGTTTGTTGGATTTGGATATACAGAAATTCCAGCATTTTCTAACTCTTCAACCGAGAATGTAGAGATAAAATTGACCGTATCTGTATATGAACAGCCATTTGCATCTGTAACTGTTAACCAATAAGATCCTGTTCCATTTAATAATGTACTTTGGGATGTCTCTCCATTGCTCCATAAATAACTATCCATACCTGCCGGACCTGCAATTAAAACCGATACGTCTGTACTTACTATATCGCTACCTAAATCGAATACTGGTGCCGGATTAACATTTACTGTAATTGTTGCCGTTGAAGTACAACCATTGCCTCCTAAAGCTGTTAATGTATAAGTATTAGTTGCTGTTGGAGCAAAAGGAGTTGCGTCTAACACTCCATTATCCCATGTATTTACTGTTGAATTCGGACCACTGAGTGTAACTTCTTCGCCTTCGCATATTGTTAAATCTGGGCCCAAATCAACAACTGGTGGATCTAAAACGCTTATTGTAAAATTATCGCTATGCGCACATCCATATGGGTCAACATAATCATAAATTATAGTTTGTGTACCCGATGATGGATCGAATTCCCCACCAGTTACCCCAGTACCTGTATAGGTTCCTCCGGCTGGTGTACCCTCAACCAAAGTATATAATCCATCATTTGCACATAAGTTTGGAACCGTATTTATAACAATTGGATTTGGAGGACAAGTAATAGTAATGCTTGAAGCTACATTACCACTACATCCACTAGTATCGGACCCTGAAATTGTAAAATTAAATGTTCCTGTAGCCGTTGGAGTTCCTGTTATGTTACCATTTGCACTTAATGTTAAGCCTGGAGGTAATGAACCTGCTGTGACTGCAAAATTTCCTGCCCCTAAAAATCCTGTTCCTGTAACCGTTGCATTATAACTTGTTCCCGCAACTCCATTGGTAATTGCACTGGCATTAATGTTTATTGCAGGACATACATAAGGCGAATAAACCACATTATCAATTCCTATATAGTCCGAATTCGTTCCCGATGGACCCGCATTTGTAACAAAATATCTAAATGCTATCCTTCCAGAAGTGGGAGCAGGAAGCCCCGATAATGTAATTGTATATTGTGTCCATGTTGTTGGATACCCAAATTGAACTAATGATGGATTAATACTTAATAAAACTGTAGTAAAATCTCCAACATTATCACCCGGAGCACCTACATTAGTACTAGCACCATTGGTGCTTAAACGAACTTCTAACCGATCTGGATATTCTGTAGCCCCTTCAGCTTTCCTTGTGTAAAATGTCAATACATCCCCATTTCTAAATGTGCGGTTAGGGGTCAATAACCAAGTACTAATTATGCCCGTTCCTGAAGTATTATTAAAATTGGCCGCTATGTATGAATTGGCCGCTCCATTAAAGGAATCAAATGTACCATTATTACCCTGAAACCAACTCGTGGTCCCTAATGGTGAGCTGTTATTTACCAAAAACCAACCACTTCCTGATAATAAGTTAATGTCGTCGAAGTTTTCGGTGAATGCTTGGGAGTGAATTCTATTGCTTATTAAAAATAAGCAAACTGTTGCCGCTATAAGCAGCCTTGGGATAAAAGGTCTTTTCATTTTTTTGGTAATTAGTTTATGCAAATATAACAAGTTTTAACAATGCTAAACCCTGAATTTTATTTTCAACACTCTTCAAATGACATTGATTTTCAAAATTGATACAGTCACCATTACGAATGAACAAAGATTCATAGCCGTTTATAAACATACCAGCTACCCCAAAAATAGTTTAAACAAAAAAGCACCATGTAAATACACGGTGCTCCATAATTTTTACTGTTATCTATTCTCTATAGTTTTACTACTCTATATGTCTTAATTTGTTTCGACGTATTCAATCTTACAAAATAAATCCCAGCTGGATATGAACTTAATGATAAGCTATATAACTTTTCAGCTTGTGTTCCATTTACGGTATTTAATACTTGACCATTCACATTTAATATAGAAATAGTAAGATCCGAAAAATCATTCTCTATTACTAAATTTAAGTCTCCAGTTGTTGGATTTGGATATAATTTAATAGCCTCATCTTCAAAATTTTCTTCTACTCCAAAAGTGGTAAAGAAGTTAATAGTGTCTGAAGCCGTACATCCATCACTATTAGTAACCACAAGTATATAGGTTCCTGGCTGATTTACAAGTATTGCTGAAGTAGTCTCTCCAGTATTCCATAAATAGCTACTCATACCACTTGGCCCCATAATTAATTCAGATTGATTTGTCGAAACAATATCGTTTCCTAAACTGAATATAGGTGCCGGAGATACGGTAATTGTCCCCGTTGCAGTATTCGTACAATTGTACGCATCCGTAACCATATAAGTAATAGTCTGCGTACCAACTGATGGATCAAACATTCCATTAGAAACTCCTATTCCCGAATAAGTTCCTCCAGCTGGTTGACCTTCAACTAAGGTATACAATCCTCCATTTGAACAAACTACAGTTCCAGGTGTAAATGAGGCACTATTGGTAGGACATGAAACAATTATGCTTGTAGTTAAACTACCCGAACAACCATTGCTTCCTGTAGCTGTTACAGCAAAATTATATAAACCTGGAGTGGTTGGAATTCCAGTAATTGAACCATCAGGATTTAAAGTTAAACCAGGAGGCAAAGTTCCCCCAGAAATACTGTAGGTTACTGTACCAACTCCGCCAGATTGACTTACACTTCCGTTATAAGCAACCCCAGTTGTGCCCGCAGTTAAACCAGAACCTATAACAGTTATTGGAGTACAAACTGAAATATATTCCACATTATCAATTCCAATATAATCGCTATTGGTTCCATTTAATCCTGCACTTGTTACGTAGTATCTAAACGCAAATCGGCCCGTTACTGGTCCACTTAATCCAGATATTGTAATAGTATATTGAGTCCAGCCCCAATACGGATAAACATTTAATAATAAATTAGGATTGATCGATAATAATAGGTTTGAAAAATCTCCTACTGTTGTTTCATTTGAACCAACATAGCTACTATTCCCATTTTGACTAAGGCGCACTTCTAATCTATCTGCCCACATATTATCAGGACTTGCTCTTGTATAGAACTTGATTATGTCGCCATTATTAAAAGTACGAACAGGACTTATTAACCAATTCGAAATTGTTCCATATTGGTACACGTTATTAAAATTCGCACCTATATACGAATTAGTTGCACCATTATATGCATTAAATGGTCCGCCACTAGCAATATCAGTTCCTTGGAACCATGATGTATTGCCAAGTGGATAACTCATATTGTTCAACACCCAACCAGATGAAGGTAGGTTGGAAATATTGTCGAACCCTTCAGTAAAAGACTGACTAAAGGCAGCTTGAATTGAAACTAGTACGAATAATAAACTTAACTTGAATGCAGAGAGAGATTTCATGTTATATATTATTTCCCACAAATATAACATATTTTAACAAGTTGTGCAATACTAATTATTCCTACCTACTGTTTTTATAAATTCTACAAGAATTTGTGAACTCTCATCAAGTAAAAAGTCTGACTCTTCGGCTTGAGCTTTTGCCTTACCATATCTCAATTCAAGAAGTTTTTTACGACTTTCTTCTCTTGCTTTATCCTCGTCGCGTTGCGCTTTTAGTTTTTCTTCATTTAGCGTAATACTTACTTCTTTTTTTGCTTTAGAAAAGCGTTCTATATCTTCTAACAAGAATTTATATTCTAAGCTATTCGCCATTCTTTCTTCATGATTTTTTCTCAAGTAAGCAATCAAGCTATTAATGTGGAAATTCTTTTGAAAAGCAACTGGTTTAATCTGATCCCATTCTAAAGCGTATTTTTCGCTGCTTTCACCATATTCTTCAGCTAAGAAAGGAGATGGGAATTCAATATCTGGAACCACTCCTTTATGTTGAGTTGAACTTCCGGATACTCTATAAAACTTAGCCAATGTCATTTTTAATTGACCTAATTTTCCAGTTTCCGCTGGCATAAGTCTATTAATATCCATTAAATTCTGTACAGTGCCTTTACCGTAGGT
Organism: Bacteroidia bacterium; assembly: GCA_036562365.1. Classification (GTDB taxonomy): domain Bacteria; phylum Bacteroidota; class Bacteroidia; order CAIKAF01; family CAIKAF01; genus JACVCJ01. The sequence continues at coordinate 8,105 of DATCKI010000125.1, forward strand.
CTGAGAACCTACTACTAATCCACGTCCATAATCTTGAATGGCACCAGCAAAAATTTCAGAAGCTGAAGCGCTAAATCTATCTACCATAACACATAATGGTCCATCCCAAATTAAGCCTAATTCGTCGTATTTTACGTCAACTTTTCCAGCAGCATCTTTTACTTGAACTATAGCGCCACGATTAATAAATAAACCCGTTAACTCTACGGCTTCGTATAAAGAACCACCACCGTTACCACGTAAATCCATGATAACACCTTTCACTTTTTGACGTCTAAAATCTGATAAGATTTTAGCTACATCACTAGTAGTGCTTTTATAATCTCTTTCACCCTTTGAATAGGCTTCATAATCGAAATAGAATGAAGGCAAACTAATGATTCCAATTTTGGTTTTATTCACAACCTTAACTATACCTTTAGCCGATTGTTCTTCAATTTTGATTTTATCTCTAACTATACTTACAATCTTGGTTCTTCCATCAGTTGCTGAAGCAGGTAAAATCTCTAAACGAACGGTACTTCCTTTAGGTCCACGAATTTTCGATACTACATCATCTAATCTCCACCCTAAAATATCTTCCATTTCGCCAGTTTCTTGTCCTACCGCCACAATTCTATCATTCTTCATGATTTCTTTGCTTTTATCGGCCGGACCACCCTTAACCATTTCAATTATTTTAGTGTATTCCCCCTCTGTTCCCAAAGTTGCTCCAATGCCTTCAAGAGCATTACTCATTGTAATTTTAAAGCCTTCAGCAGTTTTAGGTGAAAAATAGCTCGTATGTGGATCTACCACTTCTGTTAATGCGTTCATATAAAACTGAAACACATCTTCACTATTTTGCTTCTTTAAGGCGCTATACAAATTATTGTATCGCTTATCTATAGTCTCTTTAATTTGATCTACTTCTTTGCCTGCTAACTTTAAATTCAAGCACTCATATTTAATCTTTTTTCTCCAAAACTCATCTTGCTCTGCTGTAGTTGCAAAATATGATGCACTATCTCTACCATACTCGTAATACTCATCTACACTATAATCAAAACTTGAAAAATCTAAGGATAATACATATTGTATCCTCTCGGTCATTCTTTTTCTGAATACATTGAATACATCATAAGCAAACTGTACATCTCCAGCTTTTAATTGATCATCTAATTGAAGCTTTTTTGTAGCAAATTTCTCTACATCAGCGTTTAAAAAATATACTTTCGATGGATCTAATACTTCAAGATATTCGTTAAATAAATGAATGGATAAAGAATCATCTATCGAAGGTTCTTTATAATGATAAAATCTTAACGCATTCGTAATTTCTTGTGCTATTTTCCCATGATTATCCTGTGGAGCCAAGTCTGGAAGCGGATCCACTAATTTGTCTGTAGAAAAGACTCCTGTAACAGCTACAGCACAAATTAAAAAGTATACTAAAAAGATTCTATTCGGTTTCATATGATAATTTTAGGGTATGTAAACGTAATTTATTGAAAAAAGTAGACGAATTGACGAAACTTTCACTTAAAAAAACAATTTTAACTAATTGTTTAGTGTTAGTTCATTAAATAATTCTGAACATAATCACGAATTCCGTCTTCTAAAGAATGAAATTCTCTATTATATCCAGTAGTCTGTAATTTAGAAACTTCCGCCTCTGTAAAATATTGATAACTGTCTCTAATATCTTCTGGAGTATCGATAAATTCTATATTTTCTTCCTTACCCATTGCTGCAAATACCGCTTTTACTAAATCTAAGAAAGTTCTAGCTTTACCAGTACCCATATTTAGTAAACCAGCTTTAGGGTGACGTTTATATGCAAACCAAATAAACTCAGCAATATCATCAACATAAATGAAGTCACGTTTTTGTTCTCCATCAGCATAACCTTCTTTATGCGATCTAAAAAGCTTCACTTTTCCATTTTCTTTAATTTGATTAAATGCATGAAAAACTACAGAAGCCATACGTCCTTTATGCCATTCACCAGGCCCATAAACATTAAAAAATTTAAGTCCCAGCCAATAAGGAGGCGTATCATTTTGTGCTAAAGCCCATTTATCAAAATCGTTTTTAGATTCTCCATATGGGTTTAAAGGTTTCAGATCTGAAGGTAAAGTTAAATCAGAATATCCTAAACTTCCATCTCCATAAGTTGCAGCTGAAGAAGCATAGATAAGATTTACTTTGTACTTAGTACAATATTCCCAAATCTTTTTAGAATAATTAAGGTTAAGGTCATTGAAAATTTCGACACTTTTCTCGGTAGTATCTGTACGAGCACCGAGGTGAAAAACGGCATCAATTTTTCCAATATATTTTTCGTCCCATACATTAAATAAATTGTCGCGATGGATACGACCCATTGCTTGAATATCTTCAAAATTTCTAGTTTTTTCTGATTTAGAAAAATCGTCGACTAAAAGTATATCTCGAACGCCATATTTGTTTAAACGCTTTGCAACATAAGATGCTATAAACCCTGCTGCACCCGTAATGATAATCATAAACTTATTGTAATTTGATACGAATGTACAAAGCCCAAAACGTAAAAGCAATATGTTTTATTGCGGATTTAACTATTTACCATTAAAGGTATTCATAGTTATTTGAATTCCGCTTAGTACGAAGCTTTCTATTATGCTTACACATTTATCTATACCAAGTAATACATCGGGTTCTTCGGTCGATTTCCAACGACCTAATACATAGTCGGCCTGGCGACCTTTAGGGAAGTCGTTACCAATACCAAAACGTAATCTTGGATAATCTGTAGTTCCTAATACCTCGTTAATACTTTTAAGTCCGTTATGTCCGCCGTCACTACCTTTAGCTTTAATTCTAAGTTTCGCAAGAGGCAGGGCAAGGTCGTCGGTAATAACAAGAATATTTTCGGGATTAATTTTAAATTGATCGGCGTAGTATTTAACGGCTTTACCGCTCAAATTCATGTAGGTAGTAGGTTTAATACAATGTATTAATTTTCCTTTAATCTTAACTTGAGTATAATAAGCTAATCGACTTAATTCAAAGGCACTTGCTTGATGTTTTTTAGTGAATTCGTTCACCACATCAAATCCGATATTATGTCGAGTAAAATCGTATTCAGGACCAATATTTCCCAATCCAACAACTAAAAAAGCCATACTTTATAAAATTCGAGTATCCCAAAAATAAAAAAACCCCGATTACTCGGGGTTTGAAAAATATATCTTTTAAAAAGATTATTTCTTTTTCTTAGCAGGAGTAGCTGTAGCAGCGCTTTCTTGACGAGAAGCACGAGTTGCAGCAACTGTACAGATTACGTTATCTTTAGCATCTAGGAATTCAACTCCATCGATGTTAATTTGTTTAACACGTACAGTTTGTCCAATATTTACATCAGTAATATCTACGTCAACATAAGCAGGTAACTTATCAGCCATACCTTTAACTTTAAGTTTACGCATAATTACTTTTAATTTACCACCGGCACGAACACCTACAGAGTTACCCACTGTACGTACAGGAAGAGCTACTTTTAATGGTTTACCATCAACCACTTCCATAAAGTCAACGTGCGTAGTAGCATCTGTTAAAACATGGAATTGAGCGTCTTGAACAACTGCCTTAACTGTTTTACCACCTAAGTCAATTTCCGCGATTAACACCTCAGGCGTATACAATAAGGTGTTCACTTCGCGCTCATCAACGCTAATATGAAGCACTTCATTGCCGCCATAGATAACAGCAGGAACACGGCCTGCTCTACGCAAATCTAAAGAATTTTTCTTTCCAATTTGCGATCTTACTTCAGCTTTGATTTGTACTGATTTCATTATTATATGAATTAAAAAAATTACAGTTTTTAGAAGATGAATTGACTTGAAATCGACTCATCATTCAACATTAATTTGATGGTTTTACTGAAAACATCGGCGCAAGATAACACTTTTATTTTAGATGATTCTTGCTTTAATGGAATACTATCTGTTACGATAAGTTCCACTAAACTGCTATTTTCAATCTTTTCAATTGCATTTCCAGATAATACTGGATGTGTACAAATAGCTCGTACGCTTAAAGCCCCACGTTCCATCATTAGGTCTGCAGCTTTACATAAAGTACCTCCGGTATCAATCATATCATCAATTAAGATGATGTTTTTACCAGCCACTTCTCCAATTACGGTCATGCTTTCTATAACATTCGCTTTTTTACGAACTTTATAGCACATTGCCATTTCGCAGTTTAAATATTTACTGTAAGCATTGGCTCTTTTTGAACCTCCTATATCTGGAGCTGCAACCGTAATGTTTTCTAAACCTAAAGATTTAATATATGGTGCAAAAATCGATGAACCAAATAAATGGTCAACCGGATAATCAAAAAATCCTTGAATCTGATCAGCATGTAAATCCATGGTCATAATTCTGGTTGCACCAGCTGCCGATAAAAGATTAGCCACTAATTTGGCTCCAATCGAAACCCTTGGCTTGTCTTTACGATCTTGACGTGCATACCCAAAATATGGAATTACTGCCACAATTTGTCGTGCAGATGCGCGTTTTGCCGCATCAATTATCATTAATAGTTCTACTAGATTCTCAGCAGGTGGAAATGTACTTTGTACTACAAAAACATCACAGCCACGAATACTTTCCTCAAAAGAGGGTTGAATTTCACCGTCGCTAAAACGTGCTACGTTAATTTGACCTAACTCAACTCCAAATTCTTTTGCGATTTTCTCTGCTAAGTATAAGGAGGCGGTTCCCGAAAAAATTTTTGCTTCTGCCGACATAAAAAGCTTTTCTAACTGAGGGTGCAAAGGTAATCATTAATTACAACTTTCTAAATTTCTTACCTTTTTTTTCTCTCTTCTATTTGAAAGCTATCAATGTGCGCATTACAAATGGTGAATTGTAAATCCCTCCAGCACTTTTCCACTTGGTATTATACAAGAAATATATGTCGATCCATGCCGTTTTCCTATAGGTCAAATATTGTCTATACCCTAACCCTAAATTAAAACTGTGCTCAAAACTTCTTGATTTATTCGTAGTTGTTGGGTCTGTCCACGCTCTAGGATAATTCATAGCCTCATATTCTGCATGAATCATAGCCCCTCGGAAAACTAAAAATTGATTAAAATATCTAATTCCTAGTAAATTAGATTTTAATCCGAAATTATTTATATGTGTATATGGTATACTAATCCCTACATTATAAAAATCCGAAACTTGGTACCCAACCGTTGGAGCTATACTAAAATAAACTGGTTGAGAAAATGTTACTGCCAAACTCCCACCATAGAAAACCTTACGCTTTTGTGCTTTAGTCTCAGCAACGTCGTCTGAAATATTAGGTGTTATTAATTGCGCATAACTCTCAAGCCCACACATTAAAACCAATACAACAATATATAGTATACGCTTCATTCTTACCTGTTTAATTTACCTTTTCCTTAACGATGTTTTGCTTATATTGTTTTATATATAGTTATTTTTCAAATATATTCCTACTTTCGCAAAATACAAAAATAGAAAATTTAAACCGGATTATGAATAATTACCGTGTATTGAACAATTTGGGCGGATGGCTCGTATTCCTTGTTGCTTTCGTTACGTATTTCCTTACCATGGAACCCACTTCTAGTTTCTGGGACTGTGGTGAGTTTATTGCAGCAGCATTCAAATTACAAGTTGGACACCCTCCTGGAGCTCCACTTTTCTTAATGATTGGTAAAGTCTTCTCTTTATTTGGTGGCGACGACCTATCGCAAATGGGCTACTGGATTAATATGGTATCTGTCGTTTCGAGTGCACTTACTATTACTTTCCTATTCTGGACAATTACACAAATTGCTAGAAAAATTATGACTCAAACTTCTGGTCTTAACTCTAGATCAGAACTTTCTAATATACAAAATTGGACAGCTCTTGCTGCCGCTCTTATTGGTTCTCTTGCTTATACTTGGACCGACACTTTCTGGTTTAGTGCCGT
>DATCKI010000128.1:0-15730 GCA_036562365.1 Bacteroidia bacterium
GTCGCTACATATCACAGTTATGAGTCCGTCTGGTAAATGGGTCGAAGTGCAAATTCGTACCGAAAGAATGGACGAAATCTCAGAACGTGGATATGCTGCCCATTGGAAATATAAAGAACCAGGTAAAGAAAATGCGGTTGATGAATGGATAACTCGAATCCGCGAAATTCTTGAAAATAACGAAAACGCGGTTGATGTTGTTGAAAGCTTTAAGCTCGATTTAGCATCGAAAGAAATATTCATTTTTACGCCAAAGGGTGAACTTAGAACCTTAAAAAGTGGAACTACTGTTTTAGATTTTGCTTATGATATTCACTCTCAAATAGGAAATACTTGTATTGGTGCTAAAGTGAATAATAAATTAGTGCCTATTACCTATGAGTTAAGAAGTGGCGACCAAGTAGAAGTTCTAACTAGTTCAAAGCAAAAACCCAAAGAAGATTGGCTTAAAATTGTAATAAGTTCTAAGGCACGTGAAAGAATAAAAGCTTCCTTAAAAGAAGAAAAGAGACGTATTGCGGTAGATGGAAAAGAGATATTCGAACGTAAATTACGTCACCTTGGAGTTACTTTTAACGAAAGCGATATAAATAAAATATTGGCTTATTTTAAAGTTCCTGATGTGCAAGACTTCTATTATAAAGTTGCAACAGGAGGAATTAGTAACTTCGAGATTAAGCAATTTTATAAGGAAGAAAATAATAAGAGTTGGTATCAATATTTAGCGTCTAAGATTCGTGGTAAATCTAAGACAGAGAAGTCTGAAAAGACTTTAGAAGAATTAATTAAAGATGCTAAGCGTGATTCGGATAGTTTGGTGATTGGGGATAATACCGTAAAACTAGACTATAAACTTTCATCGTGTTGTAATCCAATTCCGGGCGACGAAGTCTTCGGGTTTGTTACAATAAACGATGGAATTAAAATTCATAAAACTACTTGTCCGAATGCCATGCAAATGATGAGTAACTATGCGTATCGTATAGTAAAAGCAAGATGGACTAATCGAGAAAGTTTGGCATTCTTGGCAGGAATTAAGATTAATGGTTTCGACGAAGTAGGTATCGTTAATAAAATTACCAAGATTATATCGAATCAATTAAAAGTAAATATGAGGTCTATTAGTTTTGAAACGAAAGATGGATTATTTGAAGGAGATATAATGGTATATGTTCAAGATACCAATCACTTGAACGATTTAATAGCTAAGTTAAAAGGAATAACAGGGGTGATAAATGTATCACGTATAAATTAATTGTTGAAATGACTAAAGTAAAAGTAGGAGATTTAGCTCCCGAGATAAGTGGAACAGACCAACACGGGAATCCAATTTCATTAAAAGATTTTAGAGGGAAGAAATTAGTATTGTATTTCTATCCTAAAGATATGACTCCAGGTTGTACTGCACAAGCATGTAATTTGAGAGATAATTATGAATTATTAAAGGCTGCAGGTTATGAGATATTAGGAGTAAGTGTTGACGATGCCAAAAAACACGTCAAATTTATTGAGAAATACGAATTGCCATTTTCTTTATTAGCCGATACAGAAAAGAAGACGGTAGAGGACTATGGATTATGGATTGAGAAGAGTCTGTATGGCCGTAAATACATGGGAACCGATCGTAAAACCTTCATTATAGATGAAGAAGGTAGAGTGGAACGTATTATAGAAAAGGTAAAAACTGCTGATCATACCTCTCAAATCCTTGATGAGGCATAATTATTAAATAAAATAGAAAATTTAAATATCCAATTTTTGGCAGTTTTTTGATATTGAATCAAATAAACCTACCGATTATCATATTTTTTTTGGTTGGAATATTTTTTTGATTAAATTACTGCCATAATTTATGACAAAAAAAATGGCAAAAGACGAAAAAGCAATGAAGTTAGATGCGTTAAAATTAACGCTCGATAAATTGGAAAAGGAGTACGGTAAAGGTACTGTAATGCGTTTGGGTGATAAGAATGTGGAGAGTGTGGAAGCCATACCTTCGGGTTCTTTGTCATTAGATTTAGCATTAGGTGTTGGAGGATATCCTCGTGGTCGTGTTATTGAAATTTATGGACCAGAGTCATCAGGTAAAACTACTTTAACTATCCACGCTATTGCAGAAGCTCAACGTCAAGGTGGTATTGCGGCATTCATAGATGCAGAGCATGCATTTGACCGTTTTTACGCTGAGAAATTAGGCGTAGATGTTGCTAACTTATTAATTTCTCAACCAGATAGTGGTGAACAAGCTTTAGAAATAGCCGACCATCTTATTCGCTCTGGTGCTATCGATATTTTAGTTATCGACTCGGTTGCTGCCTTAGTTCCTAAATCGGAATTAGAAGGCGAAATGGGAGATAGTAAAATGGGGCTTCAAGCTCGATTAATGTCTCAAGCTTTACGTAAATTAACCGCTACTATTAATAAAACGGGTTGTACTTGTATTTTCATTAACCAATTACGCGAAAAAATTGGAGTAATGTTCGGTAACCCTGAAACTACAACCGGTGGTAATGCTTTAAAATATTACTCTTCTATCCGTATTGATATTCGCCGTGTTGGTCAAATTAAAGATGGCGATGAAATTATTGGTAACCGCGCAAGAGTAAAAGTGGTTAAGAATAAAGTTGCGCCTCCATTCCGCCAAGCTGAATTCGATATTATGTATGGCGAAGGTGTAAGTAAAGTGGGCGAAATTCTTGACATGGCTGTGGAACTTAACGTGGTTAAGAAAAGTGGTGCTTGGTTTAGTTACGGTGATACTAAGCTTGGGCAAGGTCGCGATGCCGTTAAACAATTACTTAAAGATAATCCAGAACTTAGTGCTGAATTAGAAGCAAAAATTAAAGATGCTATCTTTAATAATGCAGATAAAAACTAATTTAGTTTTTAGTATAAAATGAAAAGGGCTGTATTACTACAGCCCTTTTTTATGTTTTAAATTTTTTCTAAGGTACTCTGGAATTTCTTTGTTAAGAAAATACCTAAAATGCCTATAGCTATTAGAGTGAAGGAAATAATTTCCGCTTGAGTTACACCACCTAAAATATTGTATTCAGAGTTTACACGGAATTGTTCAATGGTAAAGCGCTCTAATCCATTAAAGATTAGATAAACGCTAAACATAAGTCCAGGTCTTTTGAATTTTCTTCGTAAAGACCATAAAATAAGGAAAATGAGAACGGCCATGCTGGTTTCGTAAATAGGAGTAGGAATTACAGGTAATGGGAGTCGGGCGCAGTATTCACCTTCGCAACCTGCTATGTAAATCCCATCATTATTTACGTTATTAGGGTAGCTTTGTGCAAAAGCTACATCAGGTAAAAAGCTTAAGAAAGCTGGTTTTTTATAATAAAGATAATGCGCATTTTCAACAGAGCCGAAAGTCATATTATAGTATTCAGCGTAGATAGCTTTATCGGTTTCAATTCTATCGGCAGGTACTTCAACGTAAGATTTGGTATTATAGTCGTATCTATATGCAGAATTAATTACTCCCCAGTCGCCATCGCCTGCTAATTGACAACCTAAGCGCCCAATACCATAGGCTAAAATAAGAGCAGGAGCTGCGCTATCGCATACGTGCACAAAGCCTAAACCTTTTTTGCGGCAGTAATATCCAACGGCTAAGAAACCACAAATTAAACCACCATAAAAAGTAAGTCCAGCGAATGAAAGCAACTGTTCCATTGGAGCTGCCATAAATTCGTCCCAGTATTCTAATAAGTGAAATAATTTAGCACCAGAGATTCCACTTAAAGCAGCAATCATGGTGATGTTTACAACTAATTCACCAGCGCTTAACTTTTTATCTTCAACTTTGGGAGTAGGAAGAGCTTTTCTTTTTTTGTCCCAATACACGTAGGCAGTAAGGGCTATAGCCCCAATAATACCGAATAAAAGATTCCCTTGAGTGGAGATAATGGCTTGTTGAGGGTGGGCTAAGAATGTTTGGGAATCGGTAATCAATAATCCCAATTTAGCACCCAGAATAAATCCAAAAATAACATTATAAAGAAGTTCGCCCAAAGAAGCTGGAGCACCTATAGTTTCTTTATAATAGACAGATTTGAAAATGCCAAGCTTTTCTTTTCTAACGATTTCAGATTTAAGAACAAAGGCAGCCGACAAGAACGACATTGCTACAATAAATCCAAAGGTTGGAAATCCTAATGTTATGGAAGTCCCTAAAAAATAGTTAATTAAATAACCTAAGGTAGGAAACATAGTAAATTTGTTTTAATGCAATTTTACGATAAAAATAGTTGAAACGGAACCGAATATACATTCTTAGAGGGTTAAAAGTGTTGATTAGTTGATAATCAGGATGATGTTATGTTTTTTTAAGAATAGTTTAAGAACTTTGAAAGTTCAAAATTTGTTAATTTTATGATTATCTTTTTTCAATAAGTATCTTGCAAAGGATTTATTTGAATAAATAATAAAGGTTATAACTTATAAATAGACGATTTTTAGATGAAATTTGGTACAAAAGCAATTCATGCTGGGGTTCATCCCGATCCAGAGACAGGTGCAATTATGACACCAATTTACCAAACCTCAACTTATGTTCAAGCTTCACCAGGAGTAAATAAGGGATATGAGTATGCACGTACTGCAAATCCTACGCGTACACAATTACAAGATGCATTAGCTGCTTTAGAAAATGGTAAGCATGGGGTTGTTTTCAGTAGTGGTATGGGTGCTGTTGATGCGGTAATAAAATTATTAAACGCTGGCGACCATGTAATTGCTGTAAATGATATTTATGGTGGATCTTACCGCTTATTTACTAAGACTTTTGCACGTTTAGGAATTGAATTCAGCTTTGTTTCTTTCACAGATGCTGCAAATGTTGAAGCTGCTATCAAGCCTAATACCAGGTTATTATGGATTGAAACTCCTACAAATCCATTATTGCAAATTGCAGACATAGAGTTATATGCTTCATTAGCTAAAAAACATGGTCTAATTTCCGTAGTAGATAATACTTTCGCATCTCCATATTTGCAAAATCCATTGGATTTAGGAGCAGATATTGTAATGCATTCTATGACTAAATATTTAGGTGGACATAGCGATGTAGTTGCAGGTGGATTAGTTACTAATGATGATAAAATTGCAGAAGATTTAAAATTCAATCAAAAATCTACGGGAGCAACACCTGGTCCTCAAGACTGTTTCTTATTATTACGTGGAATCAAAACTTTGCATTTACGTATGCAACGCCATAGTGAGAATGGTAGAGCTGTTGCAGAGTTCTTGTCGAAGCATCCTGCAATTGATAAATTATATTATCCAGGATTGCCAACGCATCCGGGGCATGAAATTGCTAAAAAACAAATGCGTGATTTTGGAGGAATGATGTCTTTTACCCTGAAAAACGATAGTAAAGAAGCAGCGTTTAAATTCTTAGAATCAACTGAGTTATTTTCGTTGGCTGAGTCCTTAGGTGGGGTTGAGTCGTTGATTAGTCATCCTGCATCTATGACACATGCGTCCATTCCAAAAGAAGAGCGTGAGAAAGTAGGAGTTACTGATTCATTAATACGTATTAGTGTTGGTGTAGAGGATATAGAAGACTTAATTGCTGATTTAGATAAAGCATTAAAGGCATAAAATGAAACCGGGAAAATTTGCGGTAATTGGCTTAGGAGCTTTTGGTTCTTCTATTGCAAGAGCTTTAGCATACGATGGTTCAGAAGTTTTGGCTATCGATAACGATGAAGCGCATATCGAAGATATTAAAGACGATGTGGCGGTAGCTATATTGATGGACTCTACCGACAAAAAGGCTTTAGCTGCACAAAATATCCTGGATGTTGATGCTGTTGTGGTTGCAATTGGAAAAGACTTTGAAGCCTTACTATTAACCACAGTGTACTGTTTAGAATTAGGTGTTAAAAGAGTTATTGCCAGAGCGAATAATCCGCAACAACATATGATTCTTAAAAAAGTAGGAGTACATGAAGTACTTTTACCTGAATTAGAAGTTGGACGTGTAGTGGCGGAACGCTTATTAAATCCTTCTTTGCTTTCTTTTATGCAATTGCCTGATAATTACGAGATTGCAGAGATAAAAACTCCGCCTGAAATTGCAAATAGAACATTACAGGATATCAATCTAAGAAACAAGTATAAATTAAATTTAATAACTTTAAAGAGGGAATTCGAGGTAGAAAAGAATGGTGTAACTACCATAGAAGAGCACATTGTTGGTGTGCCAGGAAGTGATACCGTAATTCTAAAAACAGATACCATAGTAGTATTTGGAACTACGAAAGACATACAACGATTTATAGAAATAAACCAATAATTAAAAAATGAGAAAAATTCTAGCAGCTACTGGATTATTCACCCTAACTTTTACATTAACGACCTTTAGTCAGACTGAAGAGATTCACCACTGTGGAACCTCTGAAATGATGGAAAAGGCTTTATTAGAATTTCCAGATATGGCAGATAGCTTGGCCAAGTGGGAAATGGTTCAACAAACTGGTAATGTCGAAAAAGCTACTAAGGTTTTTCCTATTGTATTTCATATTGTTCATACTTACGATGGTAATTGGGTTACCGATGCTCAGGTTCACAGTGCTCTTAAAATTATTAATGAAGATTATAAAGGTTTAAATGCAGATTTATCTGGAGTAATCTCTTCTTTCCAAGGTGTAATTGGAAATCCCGATTTCGAATTTAGATTAGCACGCAAAGACCCTCAAGGTAACTGTACTAATGGTATAACCAGAACTTTTTCAAAGCATACTTTATCAACCGACGATGATGTAAAAACCATTGCACCACAATGGGATCCTAAAAAATACATCAATGTTTGGGTGGTAAGTAATATTAAAAATGGTGCAGGTGGTTATGCTTACCTACCAGGTAGTGCCGCATTTATGCCAGGTAGAGATGGTATTATCATTCGTTCTACTCAATTTGGAGCAATTGGGTTTAGTAATAATAGCACTTTTGCTAAACGTTCATTATCTCATGAATTAGGGCATTATTTCAACTTGCAACATACTTGGGGTGGTTCTAATACTCCTGGTCTTGCTTCTAACTGTAACAGTGATGATGGAGTAAATGATACGCCAAATACAATTGGTACTGCAGGTAGTATTTGTAATACAGCGCAAAATACTTGTTCTTCATTAGATAATGTGCAGAATATTATGGACTATGCAACTTGTCCTTTAATGTTTACTGCTGGTCAGTCAACTCGTATGATTAATGCTGCTAATTCAACTATTGCAAATAGAAATAACCTTTCAACTAGTGCAAATTTAATTGCTACTGGTACCAATAATGGTTATTCTGATACAATTTGCGTTCCTATTGCAGACTTCCACACTTCAAATAGAATTGTATGTGTAGGTACTAATCTTCAAATTAAAGACTTCTCGCATAGAGGAAATGTTACTTCATACACTTGGGAGGTAACCAATGGTACCAATACATTAACAAGTAATCTTCAAAACCCTACATTCAACTTTACAGCTGAAGGGCTTTATACCGTTAAACTTACAGTAAGTAATGCTGCTGGTTCAAATTCTATTACGAAATCGAATTATATCAAAGTAACTTCAAACCAAGCTGAAGTATCTTCTAATGGATATTTTGATGATTTTGAAGATAATCCAATTTCAAGCGGAAGATGGTTTGTAGTTAACGAAACTAGCAATGGTTGGAAAGAAACCAATGCGGCAAGCGTTTCTGGAACTAAATCTTTAAAAATTGATAACCGTACAGCCGACTCATTAGACACTTGGACTTTATATAGTCCATCTTTCAACTTCTCGCAAATTACCGACTTAAGCATTAAATTTAAATATGCTTATGTAAAACGTAATAACAGCAGTGCTGATAAGTTAAGAATTTTATTATCAAGTAACTGTGGCCAAAGTTGGAACATCATTAGTAACTTAACTGGAGCCAATTTAGAAACTAGTTCGCCTACAACAAGTAACTTTGTTCCACTTCCAGCGCAATGGAAAGAGGCTACCATTAATGTACCTACTACTTATAAAACTCAAACCAATGTTCGAATTAAATTCGAATTTGTTTCAGCCAAAGGAAATAATTTCTATTTCGACGATTTCAATATCCCAGGTATAGCTTCAACTCAAGAAGAGCTTAATTTGGTAAATGGCCTAAAGGTTTATCCTAATCCAAATAACGGTGATTTTCAAGTTAGCATAGATGCAGTTCAACCTGGAGATGCAATTTTTAAATTAATTGACATTTCAGGTAAAACAGTATGGATGAAAAATCGTACCTTAGAGCTTGGTACTGGAATATATCCAGTGCAAACTGCTGGCCTAAGTAAAGGAATTTACTGGTTAAATATCCAGACTCCTTTTGGTATCTTTAATGAGAAAGTAATCATTCAATAAATGAAAAAAATACTGATTCTTGGGACGGCACTTCTTGTAAGTGCCGTTTCTTTTTCGCAACAACCTTGTGGAACAAATTTAGTCGAAGAACAAAAGCTTGCTGAAAATCCAGCCCTACAACAAGTGAGGACCGATTGGCTAAATTTGGTTAATGAAGCACAACAGGTAGAAGTGAATGGAAGAGCTTTGTACCGAATTCCTGTGGTTTTCCATATCATGCACCGCTATGGTTCCGAGAATATTTCGAGAGAACAGATCTACGACTGTTTACGAATATTGAATGAAGATTTTGCACGTTTAAATTCTGATAGCTCAGATACCAGAGCGCTTTTTAAACCATTAGCAAGTGCTATGGATATTGAGTTTGTATTAGCAAATAAAGATCCAAATGGTTTCTGTACTGATGGGATTACCCGTACTTATTGTCCTGTTACCTATAACGCTAACGACGATGTTAAGTATGCAGCCAATGGTGGTAAAAATGCATGGCCTACAGATAGATACTTAAATATTTGGGTGGTAGGTAGCATCAAACTTGATAATAATACCAATGGAACAGTTTTAGGTTATGCTTATTATCCGTATTCGGCTGGACAAAGTTATTATGGTATAGTTATGCATAACCGCTATACTGGAAGTATAGGTACTAGTGTTAGCGATGGAAGAACCATAACACACGAGGCTGGTCACTGCTTTGGTTTAGCTCATACCTTCGATAATGGTTGTGGGAATAATTGTAATAATTCTGGCGATTTTGTGTGCGATACCCCACCAACCATTACCAGTACTTTTGGTTGTAATACCATGCAAAATACCTGCTCGAACGATATGAATGGTGTGGGAGCTGAATTTACTACCGATGTAGTAGATCAAATTGAAAATTATATGAGCTACGACGATTGTCAGAATATGTTTACTAAAGGACAAAAGTCAAGAGCACATTCATCGATAACCACTACCAATTTAAGTACTATGGTTTCTGGTACTAATGCCACCTTTACAGGTATAGATGGAGTACCAGTGATTTGTGCCCCTAAGGTAGATTTCTATGCTGAAAATCCAGTAGTTTGCGTAGGTAAAACTGTAAATATTATCGATTATACTACCGACTCAGAACCAAGTTCGTATTTATATACATTCCAAAGTGTAGATACTAGTTTTAGCACAACAATAGCAAATCCGCAAGTGGTATTTAATAAGGCTGGATTGTATACTGTAACTTTAACGGCATCGAATAGTGGGGGAAGTGGTACGAAAGTGAGAACAGATTATATACGAGTATTCGAAGATGCAAGTGTAGGTACACATCCATATATCGATAATATGGATAACCAACCAATTACAAGTGGAAGATGGGGAACGGCAGCAAAAGGAGTAGATGGGTTTAAAGGATTTGAAGAGATAACAACGGTTGGTTTAACTAATAACTCATGTGTATACGTAAATAATTCGCAAGCGCAGTATAAAGGGTTTAAATCGGAGCTTTATTCAGGAGCATACGATTTACAAAACATGCCTAAACCTGTAATTACATTTAAGACAGCATTTGCAAAAAAAGTAAATTCCGATAAAGGCACATTAAGAGTTTTAGTAAGTACAAACTGTGGATCTACTTGGAATTTAATGTACGTAGCTAATACAGAAGCCTTAGTTTCAGCACCGAATAATACAGGTACTTTTGTTCCAAGTAACGATCAATGGTTTGTACATTCAATTAATCTAAATGGTTATCAGGCAAGTGCTCCTAATTTGCGCATTAAATTTGAGTTTACAGGTGAAGGTGGAAATAATTTTTACTTAGAAGATGTGAACATACTTGCATATGCAGGGCAGGAAGAAAATAATTCAAAATTAGATATAAAACTATTCCCTAATCCTGGATATAGCTTTCAATTACAAAGTGAAAGAGTTATAGATGAGGTGAATATCTATACAGTAGATGGAAAGAGAGTAGGTAGTTATACTCCAAATTCGAGTACATGGACTATGGAAAAAGGGGAATTACTTGCAAGTGGACTCTATTATATTCAAATAAAATGCGGAACTTTGCAAGAAGTGAAGCAATGGATTAAATATTAATTTATGGCATTTGGAAAAGTAGAACATATAGGAATTGCAGTAAAAAATATAGAAGAAGCTGAAAAGAGATATAGCTCTATATTAGGTGTAGAGCCCTATAAAAGAGAAGAAGTTGAGAGTGAAGGAGTGATTACATCATTCTTTTTAACTGGTGTAAATAAGATAGAGTTATTACAGGCAACTAAGCCAGAATCAGCGATTGCCAAGTTTATAGAGAAAAAAGGAGAAGGCATACATCATATTGCATTTGAAGTAGAAGATATATATGCCGAAATGGAACGTTTACGTTCTGAGGGGTATACCTTATTAAACGCTGAACCTAAGCGAGGTGCAGATAATAAAATGATTTGTTTTTTACATCCCAAAGACGCTCATGGAATGTTAACAGAACTGTGTATGGAGATTAAATAATTAACTAGTTGTTTTTATATTTTTTAAAAAAAGCTATTTTTACTAATCGAAAAACCCATTTTTTAGGATAATAATTTTGAAAAAACTATTGTAGAATGGAGTATAACATTAAGCAAGAGAATGAATTTAGCTACATTGAAGTAGGAGAGGGGCCCGTATTGGTTTTACTACATGGTTTAATGGGTGCTTTAAGTAATTTTAAAGATGTAGTTGATCACTTTAAATCGTCGTTTAAAGTGACTATGCCTATATTACCATTATTTGATGTACCTGTAGCAGAGGCTGGAGTTAAGCCTTTGTATGAGTATGTAAAAAGATTTATCGATTATAAAGGATATGATAAAGTTTCTTTATTAGGAAACTCGCTCGGTGGTCACGTTGCATTAGTTTACGCTGTTAATCACCCCGACAAAATGAATCATCTTATCCTTACAGGTAGTTCAGGTCTATACGAAAATGCTTTCGGAGGATCTTACCCTAAACGAGAAGACAAAGAATTTATTCGCCATAAAGTTGCCGTTACTTTCTATGATCCTAAATTGGCTACGGATGAGTTAGTTGATGAAGTCTTTGAAATGCTTAACGACCGTATGAAACTTATCAGTATTATAGCAATTGCCAAAAATGCAATCCGCTATAATATGAGCGAAGAACTTCATAAAATTACCGCTCCAACCTGTTTAATTTGGGGTAAAAATGATACCATCACTCCTCCTGAAGTAGGTGAAGATTTCAATAAATTAATTAAGAATTCTGAATTGTTTTGGATCGATAAATGTGGGCACGCGCCTATGATGGAGCATCCAGAAGAGTTTAATAAAATATTAGAGGATTGGTTTAATCGTCATCCGATTACGTAACTATGATTATACAGTCAGCTCGTTTTGTGATGAGCAATACCAAGGCAGAAGCTTGTCCCAAGCCCGATTTGCCAGAATATGCTTTTATAGGACGAAGTAATGTTGGTAAAAGTAGTTTGATTAACATGCTTGTTAATCAAAAAAATATGGCACATACCAGTGGTAAGCCCGGAAAAACTCAATTAATTAATCACTTCTTGGTTAACGATGCTTGGTATATAGTCGATTTACCTGGTTATGGATATGCTAAAACCTCAAAAGAAAATAGAGGGAAATGGCAAGAAATGATCGTGGAATATTTACTTGATAGACCTAATCTCGTTAATCTATTTGTGCTTATTGATAGTAGACACGAACTGCAAAAAATAGACGAGGAATTCCTCTATTGGGCGGGCGAAAACTCTATTCCCGTTACAATCTTACTTACTAAAACCGATAAACTCAAAAGAAGTCAAATCGATAAACACGCCGGTGCTATACGTCGCGGACTTAAACATACATGGCAATTCCTACCACGTATGATTCTTACTAGTTCTGAAACTCTATTGGGTAGAGACGAAGTCCTTCAATTTATTGAAGAATGTAATGCTAAATTCGAAAAGCCTAACTTTAAATAATTTAGTCTTTATTTTTTAAAAAAGTTTGCTCACTATCTGCTATACTGGCTTGTAAATTATCTGCATAATATTGCCATATAGCTGTTTGGGCATTTAACTTGGCTTTTTTATTCTTCACCATCTTGTTTTTATGGTGCTGATCTATAATTCTGGCTTTGGTATTATCGTTTAAATAATAAGTTGCAATGGTTTTTAAACGTTCTTTAAGCTCTGGACTTTCAATAGGATAAGCAATTTCAATACGTCGGCTTAAATTACGATTCATGAAATCGGCAGAAGATAAATATAGCTTATCATCACCTGCATTTTTAAACCAATATAAACGATGATGTTCTAAGAATCTATCTACGATAGATGTGATTTCTATATTCTCTGAATAACCTTTTACATTCGGAATTAGCCTACAAATTCCTCTAATTATTAAACGAACCTTTACCCCTAATTGCGAAGCCCTGTAAAGGCGAGTAATCATATCTAAATCGTCAAGGCCGTTTACTTTTATAATTATCTCTGCTTCTTTTCCTTGTAAATGATTGATGATTTCATTCTCTATCATCAAATAAATTTCATTTCTCAGTTTGTCGGGAGCAATAAGCAAATGCGAAAAGTCGAAACGTTTGCGCATATCTTCTAAAATTTCGAATACTCTTGAAACTTCTTGAGTAAGTCTTTTTTCAGAAGTTAAAAGTCCGAAATCGGTATAAACATTCGCAGTTTTTTCATTAAAATTACCTGTAGATAAATAAGCATAACGTTTAGTTTCATTACCTTTTTTACGCGTAACCAAACAAAGTTTTGCATGTACTTTTAGACCAGGGAAACTGTATAGAACTTTAGCTCCTTCTTTACGTAATTCTTCAGCCCAAAATAAGTTCGATTCTTCATCAAATCTAGCTTTAACTTCGAAGAAAGCAGTAACTTTTTTACCTCTTCGTAGTGCTCTAATTAAAGCCTTACAAACTTCGCTATTTTTAGCAACACGGTATAGTGTAATCTTAATATCGGTTACCGAATTACTTTCGCATGCTGCATTTAAGAAGTTTAAGAAATAATTGAAAGAGTGATATGGGTAATGAAGTAAAACATCTTTTTTATTTAAAACTTTAAAGTAATTCGACGAGTCGTCTAATTCTTTAATAGGGATTTTTGGAAGTTGAGGGTATAATAAATCTTTACGTTGAACTATATCTGGGAAGTCGAAGAAATCGTTGAAGTTATGATAACGTCCACCGCTCACCATATCTTCATTATCAAAATTCCAGGCAGATTTTAAGAGTTTTACCAGATTTGCTGGCATAGATCCATCATAAAGGAAGCGAGAAGGAATTCCATTGCGACGATTTTTTAGGCTTCGTTGAATTTTTTTCACCAAATTACCCGAGAATTCATCTTCAATATTCAACTCAGCATCTCTATTCAATTTAATGGAATAGGCTTTAGCATCAATATCTTTTTCAAATAATGGTAACCCAATTCGAATTATATCATCTATAAATCCAACGTGAGTTTCTCCATTTTCAGTTGGGAATACAATAAAACGGTCGGCACCACTAAATGGAACTTCAACAATAAGCGAACTTCTTGAAGGAGTTTTCTTAGATGGAAAGAAAAGATAGATACGTCTATTTTCTAAGAAAGGAGCTTTACCATAATAGAAGAGTTTAGCTACTTTAAGTATAGGATGAATTTTCTCTTTAAAGTATTCAGCAGCAAATTCTTTGTGTTTTTTTTCAATTTCTTCTTTCGAAAGGATAAAAATTCCATTTTTATTTAATTCTGGAATAATTTTTTCGCGATAAATAATACCAAATTCATTTTGGTGTTTTTGAACAGTATCAAGAATATCGCTAAGTAATTTATCGGGGTCGAAATCTAATTTATTAATAGGCCCATCTTCTTTAAGCGAGCGTAGAGCTGCAACTTTAACCCGGAAGAATTCATCGAGGTTGCTTGAAAAAATAGACAAGAAACGAAGACGTTCTAAAACAGGCATTTTAGGGTCTGCAGCTTCTTGCAAAACTCTATGATTAAAAGATAGCCAAGATAGGTTAGTACTATATAGTGGTGCTTTTTCAGACATATTGACAAAATCTTTTACGAAGATAGAAGAAAAAATATGGCTTAACTAAGGTCTATAAAAATATCATAAAATCATAATAAACATGAGTTCTAAAGGCCGAAAAACTAGGTATAACCCGATACAAAAAGTATATTTGCACATAATTTAGCATATGTATTCGTACCGCACATTATTTCTGAAACATGTAGCCCAAACAAGTCCTGCTCCTATTGCCTTAGAAATTATTAAAGGTAGAGGGGTGTGGTTAACAGACGTCAATAAAAAACGCTATATAGATTTTATAAGTGGAATAGGCGTTAGTTCATTAGGGCATTCGCATCCAGCGGTAGTTAAGGCAGTGCAAAAACAAATTAGAAAGTACGCGCATTTAATAGTGTATGGAGAGTTTATTCAAGCTCCACAAGTGCGTTTAGCTGAATTATTATCTAAACATCTTCCATCGAATTTAAATTCGGTTTATTTTATAAATAGCGGCTCTGAAGCTACCGAAGTAGCCATGAAATTGGTGAAAAGAGCTACGGGTAGATCTAAAATTGTAGGTATGAAATATGCCTATCATGGTAGTACTCAAGGTTCGTTGAGCTTAATGGGCGATGAGTTTTTTAAAACTGCTTATAGACCTTTATTGCCGGATATACATCATATTCGATTTAATAATTTTGAAGACTTAGCCATTATAGATAAAGATACAGCTGCTGTATTTGCTGAAACTATACAAGGCGAAGCAGGTGGAGTGGTGCCTGATGGAGCATGGATTAAAGCTTTACGGAAAAAATGTACCGAAGTTGGAGCTTTATTGGTGTTAGACGAAATTCAGGCAGGTGTAGGAAGAACCGGAAAATTATGGGCTTTCGAACATTTTGATGTTGTGCCTGACCTTTTACTTTTAGCTAAGGGAATTGGAGGAGGTTTACCAATTGGATTGGTGATTGCCGATAAGAGTTTGACAGATTTATTTACTCATAATCCGGTATTAGGACATATAAATACATTTGGCGGAAATGCCGTGTCGGCTGCAGCAGCATTGGCAACTTTTCAATATATAGTTGACGAAAAACCTTACTTAGAAATAGAACAAAAAGAGGCCTTTATTAGAAGTTCATTAAAAGATTATCCTGTTGATATTACAGGTAAAGGATTCTTGTTAGCAGGGCATTTAAAAAGTGAAGAAGAAAACTTCGCATACATATCAGAATGTATTAAGAACGGGCTAATAACAGACTGGTTCTTGTTTAATTCTATGGCTTTTAGAATGGCGCCTCCATTAATAATCAATGAGAAAGAACTTAAAAC
>DATCKI010000129.1:0-3566 GCA_036562365.1 Bacteroidia bacterium
GCTTTAGCCCATTGGTCACCTTTTCCAGGTTCTTTGGCGTTGTATTTGGCTGTTCTATCTTCTAAGTAAGCAGATTCATTCATTTTGCCAACTCTCATGTTTGAGTAGTCGAACACAAGTCCTACTTCTTTTACTCCAGAAAGAGCCGAAAGGCTACCTGATTTCAATTTGATTTTTGGACCAGCTGCGTGTAACGCAATAGAGGTTACAGATACTAGTATAAAAATGGCTAGTTTTTTCATAATGAATTGATTTTAATGATTGATGCAAATGTAGAGATTGGGATATAAATTAGCAATAGGAATAAAGGCTAATATTTAGTATTCGTTAATTAATCAATACTTTAAAAGAAAATATGTCATGTTTTAGGAAAAATATCTATCTTTGCGCCCTTAAATAAACAGATGTCTTACTTAAAATTTTTCCAGCAATTTATCGGAAAGTCGTTCCCTGAGGGAGCTGCAGGTTTCACACGCTGGTTAAATGGTACCTTGTTATCACTGGATGAAAATCATCTTTCGATGAGTTTTATAGTGAGAGAAGACATGATGAACCCGGTAGGGTTGTTGCATGGAGGGGTTCATTCAGCAATTATCGATGAATTATCTGGTTTTTTAGTAGCTGTTCAACCAGTAGATACTTGGTTTGTAAGCGTGAATTTATCGGTAGATTTTCATAATAAAGTAAAATTAGGAGAAGAGATAATCGGTAAAGCTGTTATTAAGAAAAGAGGCAAAACCATTATAAACGTAGAGTGTGAATTAGTAAATTCTGAGGGCGAAATAGTAAGTCGCGGAACCACCAATTTGGCTAATACGTTTAAGCCTAAATCAATTTTGTAATATCTAAATTCAATATATGAATATCAGAAACATCGCCATTATCGCCCACGTAGACCACGGAAAAACTACGTTGGTTGACAAAATTATGTTCCAATCTAAATTATTCCGTGACGCTGAAAACGCCGGTGATTTAATTTTGGATAATAATGACTTGGAGCGTGAACGCGGTATCACCATTTTAGCTAAAAACGTGTCTGTAAATTATAAAGGCACTAAGATTAATATTATTGATACGCCAGGTCACGCCGATTTCGGTGGTGAGGTTGAGCGTGTATTGAACATGGCTGATGGTGTATTATTATTAGTTGACGCTTTCGAAGGTGCTATGCCTCAAACTCGTTACGTACTTCAAAAAGCTTTATCATTAGGTAAAAAACCTATCTTAGTTATTAATAAGGTAGATAAAGAAAACTGTCGCCCAGATGAAGTACATGAAGAAGTGTTCGATTTAATGTTCAATCTTGGAGCTACCGAAGAACAATTAGATTTCCCTACTGCATATGGAGCTGCTAAAAATGGTTGGATGAGCCTTGATTGGAGACAACAAACAGAAGACCTTACTCCATTATTAGATTTAGTTATCGAGCATATTCCAGCACCTCTTGTTAATGAAGGTACTGTTCAGTTACAAATTACTTCATTAGATTATTCATCTTTCGTTGGCCGTATCGCGATTGGTCGTGTTAATCGTGGTACTTTAAAAGCGGGCCAAGCGGTTACTCTTTGTAAAAGAGATGGTTCTAAAATTAAATCACGTATCAAAGAACTTTATGTATTTGAAGGTATAGGACGTGCAAAGGTGGAAGAAGTTAATTGTGGCGACATCTGTGCCGTTGTTGGTTTAGAGAATTTCGATATCGGTGATACTATAGCTGATGCTGAGAATCCAGAACCTATGCCAGCTATCGCGATAGATGAGCCAACTATGAGCATGTTGTTTACTATTAATAACTCTCCTTTCTTTGGTAAAGAAGGTCAATATGTTACGTCTCGCCACATTCGTGAACGTTTAATTAAAGAAACGGAGAAAAACCTTGCTTTACGTGTTGAGGATGGTGATAGTGCAGACTCATTTATCGTTTATGGTCGTGGGGTGCTACACTTATCTGTTTTAATTGAAACTATGCGTCGTGAAGGTTACGAACTTCAAGTTGGGCAACCTCGCGTTATTATTAAAGAAATTGATGGTGTTAAATGCGAACCAGTAGAGTTCTTAACTATTGATGCTCCTGAAGAATCTGCCGGTAAAATTATTGAATTGGTTACAAAACGTAAGGGTGAACTTAAGGTTATGGAGCCTAAAGGCGACCTACAACATATAGAATTCGAGATTCCCTCTCGTGGTATCATCGGTCTTCGTACTGATGTATTAAACGTTTCGGCTGGTGAAGCTATTATGGCTCACCGTTTCAAAGCGTATGAGCCATGGAAAGGACCTATCGTAGGACGTAGCAATGGTTCGTTAATCTCTGGTGAAACTGGTGCAACATTCGCTTATTCTATCGATAAATTACAAGATCGTGGTTTCTTCTTTATCGATCCAGGTGATGAGGTGTACGAAGGTCAAATCATTGGTCAACATACTCGTGATAACGACCTAGTTGTTAACGTTACTAAAGCTAAAAAGTTAACCAACATGCGTGCAAGTGGTTCTGACGATAAAATGCGTATCGCTCCTGCTGTTAAATTCTCTTTAGAGGAATGTATGGAGTACATCCAAAAAGATGAATATGTAGAGGTTACTCCTAAAAGCTTACGTTTACGTAAAATCTACTTAAACGAAAACGATAGAAAACGTTTTGGTTCTAAAGAAGAATAATATTCTAGCATAAAAATTATTTAATAGCTCGGTTTTTAACCGGGCTTTTTTTTTAATAGCCATTGACTCAATCTTTCTAGGCTGTTTTTTACGCATTATAGTTGAAAAATATATTTGAGGTAATTAATTTTTTATTTATATTCATTAAATATTAATAACTTATACCTATGAAAAGATTACTATTTGTTTTGCCGTTAATGGCCATATTATTTAATGGTTGTTCAAAAGAAGAGGATGCCTTTTTCCAAGAAAAGCCCCTAATTATAAATTAGGAGGTTGTAGTTTTCTATGCTCAAATGGTTTTTAAACAGTTCCTGGCATTATTTGCCCAGGTAATGGTTTAGAAGTTTGTTTTGAGCCACATGCTTGTAAGGAAGAACTAAGAAATTCTTGTCAAAGATGAGTAAAAAAGTCATGAAAAATTTATGGATATGGGCATTTATTTTTATTTTAACTAGTTGTGCTTCTAAACTAAAATTTGTTTGTCAGGCTCCAAATAAAGTCGTTGAAAAGGTTCAGTATTCTGAAGATTTGATATTGCGGACTTCTAAGTACGTTGAATTGGGAATGGTGAAATACACCCATTATTTTATGGATCAATCTAGAATGTTTAGAGCAGCGATGACAGCTAAGAATGAGATAATTATATATGGTCAAGAGCCAGAAGACGCTCATTTGATTTTGTTTAAAGATTCGGTGGTCCTAAATGAATTTGTTTCTAATGAATATCTAGGATTTAAAGCATTAACTAGTAATTTGCTTTTATTAATGTCTGGTGCCAAAATGGCATTAGTAAATGTGGAGGGTGAGTTGTTGCTCTATAGAGATTTTTCAAGCTCCCACGAAAACATATTTTTCAATGGAATTTTTGGGAATGATTTGGCTTATTCTAAAGAGCGTAATAG
>DATCKI010000134.1:0-14369 GCA_036562365.1 Bacteroidia bacterium
TCTTTAGAGCCAGGATTATAAAAGTTTTTTAAAGTTTCAACTGATACGCTTTTATCATCAGCATTTTCAGTGATTTTATATAAGTTTTTAATAAGATTTTCAACGGCTAATCGAGCATTCATTCTGTAATTCTTAACCAAATTAACTATGCGCCCCTTTGGACTAAATGCAAAAGAAATCACGGCAATTACAGTTAATGCAATTACAATCCAAGGGCCGGTAGGCATATTAGAAATCCACAGTGAAACACAAGCCCCAAACGCACCTGAAATTGCACCAAACAAGGCTGATAAAATAAACATTCCCTTTAGGGAATCTGTCCAGAACCTAGCTGAAGCTGCCGGTGTTATCATTAAAGCCGCCGACATTACCACACCAGTGGTTTGAAGACTAATGGAAATATTCCAAACTAATGCAACAGTGAGGATGAAATTCAAGAATTTAACAGGTAAACCAGTTGCTTGTGCAAAGCTTTCAGAGAATGAAAAAACTAAGATAGACCGGTAAAACAATGCGAGAATAATAACGATAAAAATTGCTGCAGAGCTTAACCAAATTAAATCTTCTTGGTTTATGGCAGCCGCTTTACCGAATAAAAAATCGTTTAAACCGGCTTGTGCTAATTGTCCAGTATTTTGAAGGGTATACATTAAACAAACACCCAAAGCAAAAAAGACAGTCATAGCAAAAGCCAAGGCAGCATCTTCTTTTATTTTTGCTTTATTACTAAGCCAGTTCGTAAAACTAATACTTAATCCACCACTCAGTAAAGCTCCCAGCAATAATATTAAGGGATTACGACTTTGAAATGTAATAAAAGCTAAAATAATTCCGGGTAATACGCTATGAGCAACCACATCACCCATAAGAGACTTCTTACGAATAAAGGCAAATACTCCACTTAATCCTGAAACTGTACTTAAAAGTACGGCACCCAGAATAACCAGTATAGTATTATAATATTCGCCTAAAAAACTCATTATTTATTATGGCTTTTATGAACAACATTTTCGAGCACAGGTAACTTCCCACCAAAGGTTTGGGAAAGATACTCTTGAGTAAAGACATCTTTCACTTCGCCTTCAACAATTAAACGCCCATTAATCATAATTACTCTATCGAAATAATCAGGAATGGTAGTTAAATCGTGATGTACACAAAGTGTAGTTTTACCAGCGGCTTTCAGGTCTTTTAGAATTTGCACTATCATTTTTTCGGTTTGCATATCTACACCAGCAAAAGGTTCGTCCATGATTAAAAGTTCGGCATTAGAAACTAAGGCTCGAGCAATGAATACCCTTTGTTGTTGGCCTCCGCTAAGCTTAGAAATTTGTCGTTTCGCAAAATCTGCCATACCAACCATTTCTAAAGCTTGTAAAGCTTTTTGTTTATCGCTTTTATGAATACGTGCGAAAACCCCTCTTGGAGCATAAAGTCCCATTAAAACAACATCTAAAACATTAATAGGGAAATCCCAATCTACATTCTGACGTTGTGGAACATAAGCAATTTTATCTCTAACATTATTAATGTCTTCATCAAAGAAAAGTACTTCACCTAAACTTGGTTTAAGCTCGTGCAATAAAGATTTTAGAAGCGTAGTTTTACCTGCGCCATTAGGACCAATAATAGCATAATTTTGGCCTGCTTGTACCTCGAAATGCACATTCCAAAGTACAGGTTTCTCCTGATATGCTACATGTAGGTTCGAAACTTTAACTACACTCATTTTAATGTTTTATAAAGTTGATTAATATTGGCATCTATCATTCCTAAATAAGTTCCTTCGTAGGTTCCTATTTGGCCAGGACAATCGGCATATAGGTTACCTCCTAATTGCACATTATGCCCCCTAGCCTTACATCCACTAATTAAAGATTCTATAGACTTAGAACTTAAATAACTTTCTACAAATACCGAAGGTATTTTTCTTGTACTTACTAAAGTTACAAGTTCGTTCATATCTTTTAATCCAGGCTCAAGAATGGTAGAAACTCCTTGCAATGCATAAACTTCAAAACCGAAAGCTCTTCCAAAATAATGAAATGCATCATGCGTAGTAACAATTACCCTTCGTTCTTGGGGAATTTGATTCGTACGTTCTTGTACAGATAGTATCAAACTATCTAAAGAGTTTAAATATTTGATTTTATTAATGAAAACACTTGCTGTATCTAAATTATTGAATTGAGAAATAATTTGCGTAGAAACATAGTCCAAGCCCATTTTCCACATTGTTGGATCGAACCAAAAATGAGGATCTATCATATTTGAGCCATCGTCGAGTTTAATATGTAGGGAATCAGGACTACCATCGAGCATACTAAGAACCGTCTTTTCTTTTGCGTATTCAGAAAAGACTTCAGCCATTTTTCCCTCAAGATGGGCTCCATTCATTACAATTATGTCGGCCGTTTCTAACCATTCAAGATCTCGGAGTCCAGGTTTAAATGAATGTGGATCTACTCCATTTCCCATTAAAGAATGGACCTGGAATTGATCTCCTAAAATTTGCTCTAATGGTTCGGCAATAATACGAGTAGTGCATACAATAAGAGGTTTATCTTTCTTCCTTACTTCACAAGAAGTAATTAGAAAAACAGATAGCATAAAAAAAATAACACCTCTATTCATGAGAACAAAGGTATTATTTTTAGGTGTTTTATAAAATATTTTTAGACTTATCTAAAATTTAGTATTCTTTTTTAGTCTTGATTTTAACTTCAGTTCCATTCTCGAAATTTATGGTTTTAGTTGCTTTTCCTTCTTTATTATAAAATACCCATAATCCGTGTTTCAATCCATTTTTATAATTACCTCTAACTTGGATTTTAGTATTAGGATAGAAACGAGCAAATTCACCATCATAGATATTATTTTTCATATGAAAGTAACCTGCTAATGGACCGTGAGGGAAGTAGCTTTCCCATTTTCCAAACTTATTCCCGCCTTTATAGAAGCCAGATTCTTTTAAATTTCCAGTTTCGTAGTAAGTGGCATAACTTCCATCGAGTACACCTTCTTTATAATTAGTAATATCTTGAACTTTGCCATTAGGATACCAGTGTTTCCACTGGCCATGTTTTAATCCTTTTTTGTAATTTACATCGTATCTAGGTTTACCATCTTCGTAATAACCTTTCCAATTGCCATCCATTACACCGAATACGAAAGTTCCTTCATCTTCAATCTGACCATTTTCGAAATAAGCTATAAAATAGCCATTTTCTTTGCCAGCTTTAAAGGTACCTTTATGTTCGGTTTGTCCATTTTCGAACCAATATTCCCATTCACCTTCTCTAAGATCTGCCAAGAAACTTCCTTTTTTCCACAAAGTTCCTAAGCTATCCCAATAGGTAAATAAACCCGACTTCATATCATTTTCATAATAACCTTCCCAATGTTTTACCTTACCAAGGTAATATTGAATCCACAAGCCATTTCTCTTATCGTTTTTAAAATTACCAATCATATCAGGATCTCCATTGGGGAAGAACCATTTCCATTCACCTTCGCGCAGCGAATCAACGTAGTTATAAATACCTTCTAATTGCCCATTTTCGTAGTAAGATTTCCACTCCCCATTAGGTTTATCGTTTTTATATTGAGCAATTTCGCGAAGTTTTCCATTAGGGAAGTAATTATACCAAGTACCTTCTTTTAAGCCTTGGATACGTTTACCTTTCATCTTAACCACACCATTTTCGTACCAAACCCAAGAGCTATCGTTTTCGTGGTTGATGATAGAACGTTTAGCACCATCAGGATACCAATATTTCCAAGTTTTAATACCTTTATCGTTCTCGTAAAATTCTTCAGAATAAGGTTGACCATTTTCGTAGAAACGTTTCCACATTCCATGTTTTAGGCCATTTTTATATTCAATTTCTAACTCTGGGGTACCATCTTTATAGAAAGTAAACCATTTACCATTCTGAATTCCATTTTCGAAACTACCTTTTTCTAAAAGGACTTTATCAGGCCCATACGTTACCCACTCACCCATTTTTACTCCTTTAAGTTCTTTACCTTTCATTTGTATAGAACCATCTGGCCAGTACGATTCAAAATCGCCAGTTGCTTGGTCGTGCACCGATTTAGGATTTCCATTATCTGGATAAAATTCTTTCCAAACCCCAATAGGATCGCCAGTTTTAGAATAATGTTCTTCTTTAATCAGCTTCGCATTGCTATTATATTCTAAATAGTTGCCAATTTTATTACCATTTTCATCGTATTCCACTACGATAGATTTGCGGCCATTATCGTGGAAATACTGCCATTTACCAATTTCAACGCCATGCGAAAATTCTCCGGATGATTTCTTTTTACCATTAGGATAAAAATCGGTGTATTTTCCATGCTTCAGACCCTCTTCATCCAATTCGCCTTCGGCTTTTAAATTTCCATTATCGTGGTAATATTTATAATATCCAGTTTTATAATCTTCGAAGCTATATATAGACCCATCGGTTAGGTAGGTAACCCAAACTCCCACTTTTTTATCGTCTTGAAATTTTCCTTCAACAGAAAGCACTCCATTTTCGTGCCACGACTTCCAATTACCTTCTTTCTTACCATTTTTAATGGTATAAACATTCTTTTTAGAGCCATTTTCATGATAATCGCGTATAGTACCATTTAATACGCCAGCTTTATAAGTTTTAACACTAGCTAAATTTCCATTATCGTGGAATTCTTTCCAAGTACCTTCTGGTTTTTCATTTTTTAGGTTCCCGGTAAATTTAACTTTGTTTTTAGTGCTATAAATTACAACAGAACCTTTGTTATAATCGATAGTACTTTTAAGAATTCCATTTTCGTAATATTCGTTCCAAACGCCGGTCTTTTTATCGTTTTCATAGGTACCTTCTTGCATTAAACTACCTTTTTCGTAGTATTCTTTCCAAGGACCCGTTTTCATTCCAGCTTGAATAGCCCCCTCACCTTTCAAACGACCCGACTCATAAAACAACTGTGTATTTTGACCTAAAACACTAAGTGGCAAAAGAATAACTAAAAGAAATGCAATGAATTTATTCATAATATGGAAAACTTGTTCAAATATATTAAGTGTAAACATATCTATTTTACGGCTATTATCGTTAAACTTGTATAGTATTCCTGTTAATTTTTACGAAAATGGATGCAAAAAGAGGTAGTATATTGTCGGCAACTCCGTTTTTAGACGATCCATATTTTCGTCAAGCTGTTGTTTTGCTTACCGAGCATAACGACAATGGCTCCTTTGGTTTTATAATTAACCGAGAAACCGATTTACAATTACATGAAATTCTTCCGGATATAAAATTTCAGTCTTCCATTTTTTACGGAGGACCTGTTGGGAATGAAAACCTATTTTATATTCATGAATTAGGCGACATTATCCCACAAAGTATTGAGATTATTCCTGGGCTTTATTGGGGTGGTGATTTTGAAATTCTGAAAGATAAGTTGAATAATAACGAAGTATCTTCCGATAAGGTTAAATTCTTTGCTGGATATTCTGGTTGGGAACAGGGTCAGCTTGAAGAAGAATTAAATCATAATAGTTGGGTTCTGGGTAGGGCTATTATAAAAGAAATTATGCACAGTGCTGCATACGAAGACCACTGGCGTAATATGATGCGTAGAGATAAAGAATATTACGTTTGGAGTAATTTTACCGATTTACCTCATTTAAATTAAAGACTTTGGGCTATTAAATTAGCAGCTTCGGTTGAGGTATGAGCAGATAAAGCTACTCCCATGCCTCCCATTCTACCTGCATAGAATACATTCTCTTCTAACTGTTTTACAATTGGAGCTTTGGTTTT
This sequence comes from Bacteroidia bacterium, assembly GCA_036562365.1. GTDB lineage: Bacteria > Bacteroidota > Bacteroidia > CAIKAF01 > CAIKAF01 > JACVCJ01. The sequence continues at coordinate 5,817 of DATCKI010000134.1, forward strand.
ACCCATAGCCATAATTCCAGACCAACGCATTTCTATTTTTACATTAATATTTGGAATTATTGCCGAATAAAGCAGGCCTTCTAAGTAGTCTTGTATTTTTTCGTTCAGTTTATGTTCGGTAATGGTTTCACCTTCAAAATCAAGGAAACGCCCACCTCCTAATAATACTCTTCCGTCTAAATTTCTGAAATAATTATACCCAAATTGATGATGGAAAACTCCTTTCAATTTCAATCCAGGTATAGGTTGTGTAACAAGTACTTGTCCGCGTGCAGGAACTACATCGTCTAAACCCATTAATTGTGGTAAATATCCATTGGTACAGAAGAGTAATTTCTTAGCTTTTGCTTGTTGTTCAGAGCTAAATTGTAAATCTATAAACTGGGAATTGGGGCTGTATTTAATCAATTCCATTCCAAAGAAAACTGGAATATCGTAATTACGGACGATGCTATGCAAAGCATAGACAAGATAATTAGAATGAATTGAACCTTCGTAAGTATTTAAAATAAGTTTAGAATTATCGGAGAATCCGAGATTTGAAGAAGCTTCTGAATAAACTTGGAAGGTGTTTTTAATACCACAGATTTGTTCTACTTCCTTATTCCAAAAGTCGATACGATCAGAGCAGTATTGGAACTGATGAATTTCGTCGACAGTAAAGAATTCGTAGCCACCATTTGGTTCAAATTTCAAGGCATCGTCGCCAACTAATTTACGAAGGATATTAAGGCCTTCGTATCTATTTTTTAAAACTTGAAGAACCGAATTAAGATTAGAGAATTTAAGATCGTCTTCTAATTCGGAGATAGAGCCAAAACAAGCGAAGCCGGCATTACGAATCGTAGCGCCGTCGCTCATATTACCCTTTTCGAAGATAGCTACTTTAAGGTTTGGGGATTGCTGTTTAAGGCGTATGGCCGTTAATAGACCATTAATCCCCGCCCCAATAATAGCCACATCGTAAGAGTGGATATAAAAGTTTTTTTGCCAATAAGAAAGCATGTAAATTATTTAACTTCTTGCATTAATTTACGCACAAGAGGTGAAATAATTATTAGTATTACCCCTGCAATTAAAGCATAAATAGACAATTGCAAATATCCATTAGTAAATGAAATTAATTTCTCTGTATTGGTTGCATTTTCGTCGGGGTTAGTCATACCTGCCCCTAAGATACCAGCCACGTATTGACCATAAGCACTGGCTAAGAACCACATTCCCATCATAACACCTTGCAGGCGTGCTGGAGAGAGTTTGGTCATAATTGAAAGACCGATAGGTGATAAACAAAGTTCACCCATTGTCATTACAAAATAAGCGAAAGTGAAGATTTCAAGAGGAGTAACACCTTCTGAAGTAGCGAATAAACGAGTTGCGTATAAAACATAGAAAGAAGCAGCAAGGAAAAGGAACCCCATACCAAATTTCACCACAGTGTTGGGTTCAATTTTACGTTTAGCTAAAGCTAGCCAAATAAGTCCTAAAATTGGAGCAAATACAATAACAAAAAGAGCATTGGCACTATTATTAACCCCATTTGGATCTAGTTTAATTGCACCTAAGAAATTGGAACTAACATTTTTAGCAGCAAAAATGCTAAGCGACCCACCACTTTGTTCGAAGAATGCCCAGAAAACAATTGAGAATATGATGAAAATAAGAGCTGCAATCAGTTTTTTCACTTCTGCTGCAGAATGTTTAGTCATTTCATAAACAATATAAAGTAAAGTTGCTGGACCAATAGTATACATAAAATAGTCGGTATATTCGGTTTTAGCAACCATTTTCATTATTACAGGAATAGCAGCAAGAGCACCGATATAAACCAATACTTCGTAAATACTACGTTTTTTACCATCAACATGTAAAAGTGGAGAAAGACCAATAGGTCCTAAATCTTTTTTAGTGATAATAAAAATAAGTAAACTGATAGTCATAACGATAGCAGCAAGACCGAAAGCTATATTCCATCGAATTGTTTCAGGAATATAATCGCCTAAAAACATTCCTTTACCGATAGAAATACAAAGGTATCCACCTAAAAGGGCACCTAGATTTATACCAGAGTAGAATAAAGAGAATCCGGCATCACGACGAATATCACCGTCTTTATATAAACGCCCAACCATAGTAGAGATGTTCGGTTTAAAGAAACCTGTTCCTACCACAGTAAACGAAATACCCAAGAAAAAGAATTGCTTAGGATCGGCAGCTAAAATAAGGCTACCAATAATCATAAGAATACCACCCCAGAAAAGAGATTTTCTAAATCCTAAAATTTTATCAGCGAAAAGACCACCGATAAAGGTAAATGCATATACGAAAGCTTGTGTAGCACCGTATTGAAGTTGAGCTTCTTTTTCACCGAAAGCTAATTCATTCACCATAAAAAAGGTAAGCATACCACGCATACCGTAGAAACAGAACCTCTCCCACATTTCGGAGAAGAATAGAGACCATAACTGTTTTGGGTATTTCCCTTCAAAATTTTGGATCGACTCCAAACTAGCCGTTTCTTGCATATAAAATAGGTTTTAGGTATAAATTTAGTCTAAAAAATCAGACCGCAAAATACAAGGAAAATTAAAATAAGCACAATGAAATTAACTTGTGTTTCATATTTTATTATTTTCGCCTCAACTAAAATTTGATACCATGAGTGAACAAGCTAAGGTAAATTTCTTTGAAAGTAAAGTGTTAGGTCACCCAGCTGGCCTATTTGTTTTGTTCTTTACAGAGATGTGGGAACGATTTTCTTTTTATGGCATGCGTGTGTTGTTAATCAACTTTTTAACCATGGCCATTATAGGTACTAATCCTGGTTGGGAATGGACTCCAGCCAATGCAGGAATTCTAATGGGAACCTATGCGAGTTTACTCTATATTACTCCAATTATTGGAGGTATGATTGCCGACAAATACCTAGGTTATAGTCGTGCCGTAGTTTTAGGTTGTATTATTATGACTTTAGGGCATGCTTGTATGGCCTTTGAAACTAAAACCACCCTTTATGCAGGTTTAGCTTTATTAGTTATAGGAACTGGATTTTTTAAACCTAATATTACATCTATTATTAGTCAGATGTACAAAGACCTTCCAGAGAAAAAAGACGGAGCATATACCATTTTCTATATGGGTGTTAATGCGGGTGCATTCTTTGGAATGATGCTTTGCGGTTATTTAGCTGAAAAAGTTGGATGGTCATGGGGCTTTGGTTTGGCTGGAATATTTATGGCTTTAGGTTGTTTACAATTCTGGTTAGCTCAACCTTTATTCGGAAAAATTGGAGCAAAACCTGAGAAAAAAGAAGAAAATACAGAAGAAGTAAAAGCTGAAGAAACATATAAAGCCAATCCATTTACTTTGGTTGATAAAATCCTAATTGCAATTACATCTACTATTGCAATACTATATTTATTCAACGACTTTACTTCTAATATCGAAAACATTCGATTACTTCCTCAGGAATTTATATTCCCTGCCGAAATGATTTCCGGACCAAATGTAATTATCCTCATAGGATTAATACTATTCTTATTCTTAATCATTTCTCGTATTTTAAGATACGATAGAATATTAAGAGATAGAATGTTTGTAGTGATAATATTTGTATTCTTTACTGTTTTCTTTGTATTATCGTTTGAGCAAGGAGCAAGTTCATTAGTATTATTTGCTCGCGACTTTACCGATAGAACCTTTGAAGGTACAGCCGCTACAATATTTAACGTAGTTAATGCGTTATTAACTATAGTACCACTTGCATTAATAACATGGGTACTTTTCAAATTATTCCAACAAACCTTCAAGAAAATTGCAGTATCTAATGTGATATTAGGATTGGCTTTTATAGGAGTTTGGGGATTAGTAATTTGGATGTTAAATCGTGATTTTACAAGTCATGCTTACGAGATAACATACAATGTTGCTAAGTATACCGAAACAGATGATGCCGGAAATACCAAATTAGATAAAGAAGGGAATCCAATTTATAAATATGTATTTGTTTCAGATGCTTCAAATGCTAAGAATATAGTTGAAATTGAAGAAAGAAAACAAACCATTTCGAGCACAACAGAACTGAGTGTTGGAAGTACAATTTACATTCACGAAGAAGGAGGAAATCCTGTATATTTAGATGATGAAAATCTTAAAAAGATACAAGAGCAATATATTGCGAATAATAAGCCATCAAAAATCTCGACTGCCGAAGTAACAGCTACTAAAGATGGACAAGTAGAGGTAACAACATCATGGTTCTCAATATTAAACTCATTCTTCATAATAGTATTTGCATCCTTAGTAGGTAAGATTTGGGAAAGTAAATTTAATCCACCAGCACCTGTTAAATTTGGTATAGGCTTAATAATTACGGCTATAGGATTTGCATTTTTAGCTTGGGGTTCACAAGCTATTCCACAAGGAGCACAAGCTGGAGTTGTACGAGTGAGTATGATATGGTTAGTAGTTGCATATTTATTCCATACACTAGGGGAATTGTGTATACAACCAGTTGGATTAAGTTATGTAAGTAAATTGGTACCAGGCAAAATGATAGCCTTCATGTTTGGAATGTGGTATTTAGCAATTGCAATAGGTAATAAATTAGCAGGAACAATGGGAGGTAAAATAGAAGAAGTGACAGCTAAATACGACATGACCACTTTCTTCTTAATATTCACAGTAGTTCCAACAGTTGCAGGTATATTGATGATAATATTAAGTCCGGGAATTAAAAAATTAATGCATGGAATAAAATAAAAAGAAAACATAATAAAATAGAGCAGCCCGGATATAATTATTCGGGCTAATTTTTTATTATAAAAGAGCATTTAGAAAAATTTCAGAAAAATTGATTATTAAAAAAACGAACAAAACGGTATATTTGCGGCCTTAATGGAAAACATAATAACACTTCACGATTTAAGCTTTGAGCCATATATTTCTGAGAATCAAATAAAAGATGCAGTAAAAGAATTGGCTAAAAAGATCAACTCCGAGTTTGGAGGTGAAGAACTACATATTGTCTCTGCCTTAACAGGAAGTTTTATATTCACAGCAGATTTAGTTCGTGAATTAGAAATGCCATGTCAAATACACTTTGTAAAAGTGAGTTCATATCATGGCGGCACCTCAAGTACTGGCACTATACGATTAGAAACCGACATTCAATTAGATTTTTCGAATAAAAATGTATTGATAACGGAAGACATAGTAGATACAGGACTAACAGCGTCATTTTTATTTGAATTAATTAAGAATAAAGGCGCAAAAAATATTAAATTAGCGACCTTGTTATATAAGCCAGAGGCTTATAAGCAGGCATTAAACATCGACTTTGTGGGCTTTTCTATACCGAACGAATTTGTAGTTGGGTATGGATTAGATTACAAGGAGATTGGACGTAATATCAATGCAATTTATAAACTCAAACAATCATAATTGAAATGTTAAATGTAGTATTATTTGGCCCTCCGGGTGCCGGCAAAGGAACCCAGGCGGTAAAAGTGGCAGATGAGTTTCAATTGGTGCATTTATCAACCGGTGATATATTCAGAGCTAATATAAAAGGCGAAACTGAATTAGGCATACTTGCTAAAAGCTATATAGATAAAGGTCAATTAGTTCCAGATGAAGTTACCATTAACATGCTTCGTGGAGTTGTAGAACAAAACAAAGATGCTAAAGGTTTTATTTTTGATGGATTCCCACGCACTATCCCTCAAGCTGAAGCTTTAGACGTATTATTAAAAGATTATAATGCTAAGGTTGACATTATCGTTAGCCTTGAAGTTACTGAAGAAGAATTAATCGCACGCCTAAAAAATCGTGCCTTAACTTCTGGACGTACCGACGATGCAGACGAAAATATCATTAAGAATAGAATCCAAGTTTATAAAAACGAAACCTTTCCTCTTAAAGATTTCTATACAGCAAGGGGTATTGTTTCGGTTGTAGATGGGATTGGTTCTATCGAAACTATTTTTAACAATATTTGTACCGCGGTTTCTGCAGTAAAATAAACCGCTAAACATGGCCGAGTGGTGAAATTGGTATACACGTACGTTTGAGGGGCGTATGGCGAAAGCTGTGCGGGTTCAAGTCCCGCCTCGGTCACTGAAAAGCAAGGGTTTCCCCTTGCTTTTTTTATTTCTAATCAGCCCCTTAGAAATAGTCCCTCACAAGGTTGGTTTTAATAAGCGATTTGTTTATTTTTGTTCGAATTTATTTGTCTATGAGCCAAACGAACATATATAGAGAAACCAACACTCTCGATAACGAAAAAATCACGTTTGAAGATTTTAAAGCCGAAGTTTTAAACGACTATAAAATCGCTTGTGAAAGTCGCGAAGCTTCCCTACTCGGACGACGCGAAGTATTAACTGGAAAAGCTAAATTCGGAATATTTGGCGATGGTAAAGAATTAGCGCAAATTGCACTAGCTAAGGTTTTCCGTAAAGGAGATTGGAGAAGCGGTTACTACCGCGACCAAACTTTTATGATGGCTGCAGGTTTAATGACTGTTAAGCAATTCTTCGCTCAGTTATATGCAGACCCAAATATTGAAAGAGAACCTATGACCGGTGGGCGCCAAATGAACGGCCACTACGCTACTCGATTCTTAGATAAAAACGGAAATAGACAGTCAGTAACTACTCAGAAAAATAGTTCTTGCGACATCTCTCCTACTGCGGGTCAAATGCCACGTTTGCTCGGACTTGCTTTGGCGTCTAAACATTTCCGTAATAATAAAGACCTTAAAGATTTAAAAGACTTATCACTAAATGGAAATGAAGTTGCTTTCGGTACCATTGGAGATGCAAGTACTTCTGAAGGTCAATTCTGGGAAACAATGAATGCCGCTACCGTTCTGCAAGTGCCTCTATGCATGAGCGTGTGGGACGATGGTTATGGTATTTCGGTACCTAAAGAATACCAAACTGCTAAAGGAAGTATTTCTCAAGCTTTAAGCGGTTTCAAAAAAGACGAAAATGGTCCGGGCATGCTTATTTTTAACGCTAAAGCTTGGAACTATACCGAACTTGTTGAAACTTACCAAAAAGCTGCCGCAATCTGTAGAATGGAACATATCCCTGTGCTTGTACATGTTGAAGAATGTACTCAACCACAAGGCCACTCTACTTCAGGTTCTCACGAACGTTACAAATCTAAAAATAGATTAGAGTGGGAATCTGAATACGATTGTATTAAACAAATGAAATCTTGGCTTCTTGAAAATGGTTTAGCTCAAGAAGAAGAATTAAACCAAATTGAAGAAGACGCTAAAGCTTTTGTACGTCAAAGTAAACAAGAAGCTTGGGCTGAATTCCAAGCCGATATTAAAGCTGAAATGGCTGAGGCTTTAGGCTTAATGAGAGCCTTAGCTAATGTTTCTAACCAATCTGATACTATAGTTGAAGCAGCAAATAAGCTTGAAAAAACTATAGATCCAGCTCGCCACAATACAATATCGGTGGTGCGCCAAATTTTACATATCACCCGTTTCGAAAATTCTCCTGAAAAAGCAGCTCTTAAAGCTTGGTTAAATACTCAAGCTGAAATTAATAGAGAAAGATATAACTCTCACTTATATGCTGAAACTAAACACTCAGCTCTTAAAGTGAAAGAAGTTAAACCTGAGTTTGATGGTGAGAATTTAGTAGATGGACGTATTATCCTAAAAGAAAATTGGGATTGTATTCTTGAAAAGAACCCAGAAGTACTCATATTTGGTGAAGATGTTGGAGGTATTGGTGGTGTAAACCAAACCTTAGAAGGCATGCAAAAGAAATATGGCGAACTTCGTGTTTTTGATACAGGTATCCGTGAACAAACTATAGTTGGTCAAGGTGTGGGTATGGCTTTAAGAGGACTACGTCCTGTTGCCGAAATCCAATATTTAGACTACTTACTTTATGGTTTACAAACTATTAGCGACGATTTAGCTACTTTGCGTTATCGTACTAAAAATGGTCAAAGTGCTCCTTTAATTATCAGTACTCGTGGTCATCGTTTAGAAGGTATATGGCACAGTGGATCGCCAATTGGTATGATATTACACAGTGTTCGCGGAGTTTATGTTTGCGTTCCTCGTAATATGACTCAAGCAGCAGGTTTATATAACACATTACTTCAAGCAGATGACCCTGCTATTGTTATTGAACCGCTTAATGGATACCGCTTAAAAGAAAATATGCCAACTAATATTGGGGAATTTACAGTTCCTTTAGGAAAAGCTGAAATTATGCGCGAAGGTGATGATATTACCATGGTTAGTTATGGTAGTACCCTTCGTATTTGCCAAGACGCTGCTGAACAATTACAAAAATTGGGCATTTCGGTTGAATTAATTGATGCACAAACCTTGATTCCATTCGACTTAGAAAATATATGTGCAAATAGCGTTAAGAAAACCAATAGATTGGTAATTGTTGACGAGGATGTAAGAGGTGGAGCTAGCTCGTATATTTTACAACAAATTTTAGAAGAACAAGGTGCCTTTAATTATTTAGATGCTCCGGCTAAAACAATCAGTGCGCAAGATCATAGACC